>NZ_DASTTN010000287.1:0-22161 GCF_035760125.1 Flavobacterium sp. | reverse complement strand
TCAACTATTTAGATTCTATTATTGCCAATCCTTCGCTAATTAATAAAAACGAAAAAGAAGTATTGAATGAGTATTACAGTCTCAAAGAAGTACTTCAAAAGTACAGAAAAATACAAAAAGACAATTCCTGGAATCCTATAGCGATGGATTCCATTCGTACCTCCCTGAAACCTGGAGATTCTTCTCAAACTATTGCTCAAATCAGACAACGGTTGTTCATTCTGGAAGACATTGCAACCGACTCCAAAAGCGCGGTATACGATGATACTCTTGCTGCTGGGATTCTAAAATACCTAAAACGAAATGGCATAAAAGAAAACCAAACGATTACTCAAAAAACCATAGCCTCTTTGAATGTGCCAATTGAAGACCGAATCAAAACCATTACAGTCAATATGGAACGTTGTCGATGGATTGATGTTGATGTTGCTAAAGCCCGAGAATTAATCGTGGTTAATATCCCGTCCTATCGATTGACTTTTTTCAAGGAAGGTAAACCTGTTTTAACCTCCAATGTGGTGGTTGGAAAAGACATGAACAAAACCGTCATTTTTAGTGCTGATATGCGTTATATTGTTTTTAGTCCCTATTGGAACGTTCCAACAAGCATTATCAAGAAAGAGATTAAACCTGGTATGGCTAAAAACAAAAACTATCTTGCCCAACACAACATGGAATGGAATAATGGTAACGTTAGACAAAAACCCGGGCCTAAAAATTCATTGGGTCTAGTGAAATTTTTGTTCCCTAATTCGAACTCTATTTATTTACACGACACACCTTCAAAAGGTTTGTTTAACGAGGAAAAAAGAGCTTTCAGCCACGGTTGTATCAGAGTTGCGAAACCAGTGGAGTTAGCTAATGAAATCCTAAAAGACGATAAAAACTGGACTCCCGAAAAGATTAATGCCGCCATGCATAAAGGCAAAGAAACGTGGTATACGCTCAAGAACAAAATCCCGGTTTACATTGGTTATTTTACTGCTTGGGTGGATAACGAAGGTGTTATCCATTTTTATGACGATGTGTACCAAAGAGACGATCGCCTGGCAACGATGCTATTTGAAGAATAACTGATTCCAACATAAAACGAGAGAGGCTGTCCCAAAAGACAGCCTCATTTTATTCTATTCATTTATGTATATAATTCGCTTAATGTGCTTTTTGTTTATCGAATGTAGTGTTGAGTACTTTTTTGATTTTATCCAAAGCTCCGTTGAATGCTTTTTCGATAGAATCTGCGTGTTCTGTAACAGCTATGGGTTGCATATTAGCTGGTCTCGCTTCGATAAGACAACGTTTGTCGCCAAAACCTGTTTTAGCACTGTTTTCATCTCCAAAATGTACCTCGATACGAGTCACTTTGTCATCAAAACGAGATAATACTCTTGATACTTCACTAGAAAAATAAGATTCTAATCTTTCGCTTCCTTCAATATTCTTGTCGGTGTTAATTTGTACTTTCATATTATAAAATGTTTATTAATTTTTAAGGCTTTTCTCAAAGTTAAAAATTATTCCCTAAAACAGTCCCGTTTTAGTAAAACATTATGAAAGAAAAAAGTTGTTTTTTAGAACATAAACAGAAATGATTGAAAAACGAAAAAGATAACATTATTTTAAATAATATTTAAAAAGAAAATCATTTATAAGTTTATCCTATTGACATCTTTGCAGATTCTTTCCAAAGATAATTTGGCATAGGTTCATTAAGTTCCCATTTAATACTCATTGGTTTTGAACCTTCTGTTTCTTTAAAATTAGCCTCTCCAATAAAAACATAACCTAAAGTATTTCCGTTTTCGTCACTTGCCTTTTCTCTCACAAAAAGCAATATTTTTTTATTAATCTCAATATGATTTATATAGGATAGCCCTTTCGGTGTTTCTGGTCCATAAGCATTATGGGATTGCCAATGAAATAAAGTTTCACTAATTGCATAATCATCATACATAGTTGTTGGAGAAAAATTTTCTTCCGATTTAATTAAATTAATAAAAAGAATTTCTGTGTTTAGCTTATCATTAAAAGCTGCTCCTTCTCTATTTGATGATTTTTTATCAAATGTACTTAACCTGAAAGCTACCAATATTTGATCTCTTGTATAACGTGCATGTAACTTTAATGGCTGCTCATAAGGTAATTGAATATCAATTTCTTTGAACCCAATTTTATCAATCAATATCTCTAAAACCTCCACAATCTCATTAACAAAAATTTTATTTTTCCCTATTTGAATTATACTTTTCTCTAAAGAATCAAATCCTCCTGCATTTTGCCAAACATCATAATGCAACATCAGCAACATAGTTTTTTGATTTTCGTCAAAATCATTAATTCTAACATTGAAACCTTGTTTTGCAATCTTTAAAATGAAATTAAAATAACTAGTAGAATTGGTCGACAACCATTTATTACTAATGGCTGAATATATCTGTTTTTCGTTTATATTCTCGAAATCTTCAATTACTTCAGCCTTTTGACATAACCTTGACCAACTGTCTTTTTTGTAAATTGTTTCAATTGAAATATGATTTAATTCAATGAAATTATTTAAAGTTAAAGGCAAAGTAGTTTGATGCTGAAAGTTTCTGATTTTGGTAATTAGTTGATTTATATTTAATGACGTTGCTTTTCTAATATTTTCAAGAATTGTTTCTTTTGTTTTTTTCTCCAAAATTATTGAACATCCTAAAGGCAAATGTGGAAAATCGTCTTCAATTTCCTTTTGAACAGAAGTTGTAGTTTTACCAATTAATGCTCTAAACTTACTTTCAAAATCATATTCAGGCCTTGAATTCCCAACAAAATCAAGAACAGTCAAGCAATCTTTTCCTTCCGCTAAACGTAAACCTCGACCAAGTTGTTGAAGAAAAACCGTTAAACTTTCTGTTGGTCGTAAAAACAAAACGGTATCAATTTCTGGAATATCTACACCTTCATTAAAAATATCAACAACGAATAAATAATTGAATTCTTTTTTCTTGAATTGCTCTCTAATTCTATTTCGCTCGCTAGTGTTCTTAGCAGTTAAACATTCTGCTCTTAAGCCAGCTAAATTGAATTTTTCAGCCATAAAAGTCGCATGTTCAATTGTCACACAAAAACCAATCGCTCGAACATCATTTATATCATTTGTGTACTTATCAAGGTTGTTAATTATCTCTCCAACCCTTATATCATTTTTAGTGTACAGACTTGTTAATTCACTCGCTACATATTTTCCCTTCTCCCATTTTACATTAGTTAAATCGATGCTGTCTGTTATTCCAAAATACTGAAAGGGACATAATAATTTTTTATTTAATGCTTCAGGAAGTCTGATTTCTGCAGCTATACGATTACAGAAGTCTGTCAATATATTTTCATCGTCCATTCTTTCAGGAGTTGCTGTCAATCCAAGAAGAACTTTTGGTTTAAAATAATTTATAATTGGCCTATATGTTGATGCCGAAATATGATGCACTTCATCAACAATTATAAAATCATAATATTCAGGAGTCAGTTTAATATCCTTTAATCTATTATTTAAAGTCTTAACTGATGCAAAAACATATTCATTACTGTTTGGTTCAATTCCATCAACCCATAAATCCCCAAAATTATTATCTTTTAAAACTCCTTGAAATGTTGCCTTTGCTTGTTGCAAAATTTCTTTTCTATGAGCTACAAAAAGTAATTTGGATGATTTATTATTGTTTTTAAAATTTTTATAATCAAATGCAGAAACAACCGTTTTTCCCGTTCCTGTAGCCGCAACTAAAAGATTTTTATTTCTATTATGAACTGATCTTTCTACTTCTAATTTCTCTAATATTTCGCTTTGATAATGAAAAGGTTTGATTTCAAAATAGGAGATTGTAGAAGTATATTCTTTTGAAAATTTTCCTTGTTTGAGAGCTTCTATCAATTTTACAGAATGTCTCTTTTGATCGTATAATTCAAACTCTGAATTTTGCCAATATGCTTCAAATGTTTTCTTAAATTTATCAATAATATGCCCAACCTCTTTAGTAGTGACTTTTAAATTCCATTCCAAACCATCAGTCAATGCTGAACGAGAAAAATTAGAAGAACCTATATACGCTGTATGAAATCCTGTATTTCTTTCGAATAAATAGGCTTTAGCATGCAATCTCTCATTCCCTGTATTATAAGAAACTTTTACTTCTGTGTTTTCTAAAGAGGCTAAAAATTCAACTGCTTTAGCATCTGTTGCGCCAATATAAGTAGTTGTAATTACTCTTAATTTTCCACCTCTTTCTGTAAATTCTCTCAATTCACGTTCAAGAATTCTAATTCCTTTCCATTTAATAAAAGAAACTAATAAATCAATTCTATCGGACGATAAAATCTCTTTTCTTAATTCACTTTCAAGGGTTGTTCCCGAATTTCCACCTGTAAAAAGCTCACTATGAATTAATCTTGTATAAGGAGTAATTTCTTTTAAATGCAAATCTAAATCAGTGAAATGAGCATCAACTTTTGTAAAAACAGCTTTTAGAATTTTTCCTTCTGTTTCAATCAAATCACCCTCAAACTCTTCTTTCTTCAGTTCTTCTTTCAGAAATAAAATTATTTTGTTAGCAATTTCGATTTGTGTTTCAATAACATCTTCTCCTTTAATTAGAGTAAAAGCATGCTTAATTGTTTTCGCAATATGTTGAGATAGTAATTGAGCCGCTTCCGCTTTATCTATTGATGTTTTCTTTACTTGAAAAAAATCTTTATCTAACTCGTTTATTTTAAAGTTGATTAGTTTGGTAACTAATTCTTCATACAATCCTTGATTCATATTTCAAGTTTTAAAAATTCTTCAACAATTGGTATATCTGCTTCTGCCCAATCTAAATTCAACAATTCCGACTTATCTAATAACTTAAAATCTTTATGTTCTGCTAAAACAATGTCACCAGAGATATAATTTGTCAAAAAAGGGATTAAGTTTATTTTAAAAGTTCCATAATCGTAAATACTATTTGAAAGTCTTTTCAAAACTTCAATTTCAATATTTATTTCTTCTTTAATTTCTCTTTTAATACATTCTATTTCATTTTCATTTTCTTCCAATTTACCTCCCGGAAGCTCCCATTTCAATGGAAGTTTCATTGTTTCACTTCTTTGCGCCACAAAGATTTTATTTTCTTTTATAATAATTGCGCAGGTAACATCTATTGTATTACACATTTTAACTGTATTACTTACTATCAATCAATTCTACATTATTTTAACTTGTACGAAAGATAATCAGATTTTATAGATTCTAATGATTTCCATAGTTTAATTTATTATTGCAAGCTATAATTATTAAACAACAAAATAAACAAATACAGTTTTTGATATAGTAACACAAAAGTCACTTATTGTTATTGTTTATAAGTTTTAAAACCAAAAAAAACGCCAATCCTTAGACTGGTATTTTGGTCATTTAAGTCTCATATCAAAGTTCCCATCAGTTTTAATTATTGAGAAGTAGTAATCAAAATATTTCGATAGATATCTACTATGAACAGAAGAGTAATTCTACTTTGTTTTTTTAGTTTTCATCTAATTCTTTTGTCTTTTTATCAAAAATAGGGTAGCAAGCACTAATACTATTGGTTCGATCTACCCCTATTATGGGTTTTAAGTACCAATAGTGTTGGTTTTAAGCACCAATAGTATTGGTTCTAACTACCAATACTATTGGCTATACCTACCTCTATTATTGGTTTAAGCTACCAATAATGTTGGTTTTATCCACCTGTGCTATTGGCACAAAGTACCTGTACTATTGGTTTAAAGTACCACCTATGAGATTATACACAGAATATATAGCCTTATTCCTTTTGAGGATTCCTCATAAAAATTAAAACGGTCATAGTTGATTAAATAAGGATGAACATTCCTCTTTTTAGACCAAAAAAAACGCCAATCTTTCGACTGGCGTTTTGAATTTACAAAAGGTTTGTTTTAATTTTCTTCATCTAAATTTTCGAGTTGTTTTTCTAAAACTACATCAGTTTTAATTCGTTTCACGGTTTCCTTTCGGGTGATGAGCAATGGGATGGCAACTCCTGCGGCCAAAGCCAAGATGATAAAACAAGCGGAAAGACCGTTCTTTACCGTTTCAAAAAAGAGTTTGGTATAAACCTCTGGGTCTTGTTCGGCGGTTAATTTCATTACTCCTACCATGGCTTTGTAGGCAAAAAATCCCGGAATCATTGGTATTAATGCCGGAAGCGCAAAGGTCATGGGCGGCGCTTTGCGATAGTGTGCCGCCAATACACTAGAAAAACCGATAAGGCTCGCACCGCATAAGGCCGCAAAAACCAATCCTATTTCGAGTGAAATTAAATAAAATTTGAGCAATCCACCCAGTGCAGCAATAATGTAAATAACGCCTAAAGTTCGGCGTGGTACATTGAACAAAACGGCAAAACCAACACCTGCGCAACCTAACCATATTCCTTTTTCTAATAATGCAAAATCCATTTTAGTGTAAATTAAAAATTAATAATGAAACCATTAATCCCAATGATATGGCAAATGCGATAACCAAAACATTTACACCTCTTGTGGTTCCGTTTAATATGTTTCCGTCAATCAAGTCGGAGAAAGAATTGATCATAGGTACTCCCGGAATTAAAAATAATACCGAAGTCGCTAATGCATGTATAAATTCTCCTCCGGGATTCAAAAAGGAATAGAGTCCTACCAAGAAAGAGGAAGTTAAAGCTGCAAAAAAGATACACAAGTAAAAATTGAATTTGAGTTTCATGGTTTCCTGTCTCACAAAAAGTCCTAAGAAACTCCCTGAAAAGCAAAGAATCATTTCGATCAATCCGCCACCAAATAATCTGCAGAATGAAGCTCCCGCCAATGCCACCAAAAACAAAACTAGAAATCTCGGGTACAAAGGGTTTCGGTCCAAAAGCAATACTTCTTTATTGATGCGCTCCACAGACCATTTTTCTTCCACAATTTTCCAACTCATCGTACTGATATCCGAAATGAGATTGAAATTAAGGTGCATATTGGGAACCCATTTTACACTGGTAAACGTTTTGATATTGTCTTTATACGTTAAAGTAATCATCAAAGCATGATTGGTAATCATTAAATCCGAGTCGCAAGAAAAGGCACTAGCGATTCTGCTAATAGTGACTTTGACACGTTCGGTATTGGCTCCTGAAACGATGAGCAAGGAACCTATTTCCAGGAGCATTTCTCCCAGTTCATATTTGTTTGGTTTGGCAACTAATTCCATATAAATGCGGTTGTTAATTTTACTCTCAAATTTAACGAATTAGCCCCTTAAAAAGACTGATTTACACCCCGAAAACATTAATTTATTTGAAGAATAAATAACAAGTGATTTCTAACGATTTCGCTTGTGCTCAAAGGTAGAAAAAGCATCAAAAATGGAGTTGGTTTGCTGTTTTTGCTGCTGATTTTTGGATTTTTTGAGGTCTTTTTTCAGGTTATAAAACACAAAAAACGTCAACCAGACGACCCACGTTTGCCAAAAGCGTATTTTTTTGGGTGTTATTTTATCGAATTATTATTATTTTTAGATTAAAAAAGGATATTTTAATCTTTTGCATAAATGAAATACTTCTTATGAAAACTGCTGTCCCTAGCCCTGATGGAAGCGAAAAGCCTAATGAAATAAAATGCCCTTTTTCTTGGACAAAAAGAGCGACCAGCGGAAGCTCCTTTTTGTCTTTAGAAAAAGGGCGTTTTTATGAAAAAGCTTGTAGTGTACAGCAGGACACGAGCGAAGCGAACTGACCAAGTAAATAGCTCCTAAACTATGGATTATTTATTGTAGATAATGTTGTAAATCCCATGTTGTAGAGCGTAAAGGCCTGTATGTCGCAGATTTCCTGAATGGTTGCCGCTAGTGATTTTCCAGCTCCGTGACCTGCGTTGATATCGATTCTAATTAAAACGGGGTTGGTTCCTGTTTGTTTTTCCTGCAACTCGGCAGCAAATTTAAAGCTGTGTGCGGGAACTACTCTATCGTCGTGATCGCCCGTAGTAACCATTGTGGCGGGATATTGAACACCTGTTTTTACATTTTGAACTGGTGAATACGATTTTAAGTATTCAAACATTTCTTTGCTGTCTGCCGAGGTTCCATAATCGAAAGCCCAACCCGCTCCAGATGTAAAGGTGTGATAGCGCAACATGTCCATCACGCCCACGGCCGGCAAGGCAACTTTCATCAAATCGGGACGTTGTGTCATGGTGGCTCCTACCAATAATCCGCCGTTGGATCCGCCACGAATGGCAAGGAAACTAGAGGATGTATATTTTTGGGCGATTAGATATTCCGCTGCTGCAATGAAATCATCAAAAACGTTTTGTTTTTGCATTTTGGTTCCTGCATCGTGCCATTTCTTGCCGTATTCTCCACCTCCTCGAAGGTTGGCTACTGCATAAACTCCGCCGTTTTCCATCCAAACAGCATTGGAAATACCAAAACTTGGTGTCAAACTAATGTTGAATCCACCGTATCCATAAAGAATGGTTGGGTTCTTTCCGTCGAGTTTCAGTCCTTTTTTGTGGGTGATTATCATTGGGACTTTTGTTCCGTCTTTGGAAGTATAAAATACTTGGGTAGAAACGTAATCCTCACTTTTGAAATCAACCTTTGGCTGAGCATAAACCACCGATTTTCCTGCTTTTGGTTCAAAAGAATAAATCGTTCCTGGTGTGATATAATTGGTAAAGGAATAATAAAGTGTTTTTTCTTCTTTTTTGCTTCCAAATCCAGTGGCTGTCCCCAATCCTGGCAATTGGATTTCGCGCACTAATTTACCTGAGTAATCGTACTGCTTCACAATCGATACAGCATCTTTCATATAATTGGCGAAGAAATAACCCGCTCCTGTTGTTGGTGTCAAAACATTCTCTGTTTCAGGAATTACGTCTTTCCAATTTTGCTTCGCCTGTTCGCTATCGCTCGGGTCTGGTTTTGGGTTGTTGACATCCACACTCACAATACGTTTGTTGGGTGCATTCAAATCCGTTAAAATAAATAATTTTCCACCTTCGTTTTCTATGATGTTGTTGTCACTGTTAAAATTGTCTACAATCGTTACAATCGGACTGTTGGGTTTGGTCAAATCCTGAATGTACAATTCGTTTCCGTAAGTGGAATTCGCAGCCGAAATCACTAGATAATGATTATCTTCAGTTACGCTTCCACCTACATAACGACGCTTTTGGTCTGCACCAAAAATGACTTTATCTTCTTTTTGAGCCGTCCCCAATTTATGGTAATACAATTTATGCTGATCCGTTTTGGCCGATAGTTCACTTCCTTTTGGTTTATCATAACTGGAATAGTAGAATCCTTCGTTTCCTTTCCAAGCTATGCCGCTAAATTTAACATCCACCAACGTATCTTCTAATTTTTTGAAGGTATTGACATCCATCAAAATTACTTTTCGCCAGTCGCTTCCTCCTTCGGAAATAGAATAGGCAACTTTGGAACCGTCTTTTGAGAAATCGACTCCACCCAATGACGTTGTTCCTAATTTTGAAAAGGTATTGGGATCCAAAAAGACTTCTTCTTTGCCTTTGGCATCTTTGCGATACAAAACCGACTGATTTTGCAATCCGTTGTTTTTGTAATAATAAATGAAATTCCCTTCTTTGAACGGTGCGCTTATTTTTTCGTAGTTCCAAAGTTTTTCAAGTCTGGCTTTTAATGCCTCCCTAAAAGGAATTTGAGATAGATAATCGTAGGTTACTTTGTTTTCTTCTTTGACCCAAGCAGCTGTTTCAGCCGATTTGTCGTCTTCGAGCCAACGATATGGATCGCTTATTTTGGTATCGAAATAAACATCAACCGTTTCCCCTTTTGTAGTTTTGGGATAGGTTATTGGAGTTTGCTTTTGGTTTTGCCCCAAAGAAACCATTGAAGAAGATACAGCCATCAGAAATAGGATTTTTTCATAAATTATTAGGTTAAGTACCTAACAAAAATAGGGAAAGTTATTTTCAGAACAAGACATAAAAAAAACCCAAACAATGTTTGGGTTTAATGTGTGGAGAATACCGGATTCGAACCGGTCACCTCTTGCCTGCCAGGCATAATCTGACACTTTTCCTGCTTTTTCATCATTTTTCAATACTTCTCTAAACCCTTGTAAAATAAGGACAAATACAATATTTTCATCACCTACCTTTTTTTCTTTTTTCTTTTTATTACTATATTTGTGTGCAATTTGTGTGTAACTATTTATTTAAAGAAAGTCATATGTATAGTTTTTCAAAAGATGGTATTACTATAGCTACAATGTTAGATGACAGAAAAGCTAATAAAAAAGGAAGCTTCCCTGTAAAAATTCGAGTAACCTATAAAAGAGATCGAAAATATTATTCTACAGGTAAAGATTTAACACCAGAAGAATGGAAAGTATTACCAACAGGTAAAAGTAGACTATTAAAAGAAACCCGAGAAAGTATCGAGAATAGTTTTTCATTAGTCAAATCAAACGTTGAGGCAATTGCGGAGAAGGGTGGTTTTTCATTGGACACACTTAATAACAGATTAGGAAGGGGTGTTGGTGATACTATTAATAGCTCACTTAAAGTTAGGATTGAAAATTTGAAAAGTGATGAAAAGATAAGTACTATGCAACTTAGTGAATATCTTCTAAAATCATTAGAGAAATTTTCGAGCAGTGCTATTGATTTTGAAAATATAACTGTTGATTGGTTAAAGAAGTATGAAAAGCATCTTTTAAATAATGATAAAAGTTATACAACGATCTCAATGCAAATGAGAGTAATCCGTACGTTAGTGAATCAGGCCAAAAGGGATGGAATCATAAAAGAAACACAATATCCTTTTGGTAAAGATAAATATGAAATAAAGGAAGGAGTAAATATTAAAAAAGCTTTGACATTAGATCAAATTAAAAAAATATTCTACTTTACTGATGGGAATGAAACGACAGAACGATATAGAGATCTTTGGATTTTTAGTTATTTATGCAATGGAATTAATATAGCTGATTTAGTTAAATTAAAATTCAAAGATATTAAAGATGGAGATATTTGTTTTGTTAGACAAAAAACAGAAAGTACATCTAAGAACAGAAGAGAAATTCGAGCATCGGTAACTGTCAATGTTCAGAACATTATTGATAGGTGGGGCAATAAACCAAAGCCTGAGAATTATATATTCCCATATTTGAATGGGAAAGAGAATGCAGAAAAGAGACAAGCTATCACAAAAGATCTTACTAAACGCATAAATTTACGGATGAAGAAAATAGGAGAAGAATTAAAGATTGGCGACATAACTACTTATACCGCGCGCCATAGCTTTGCTACTGTATTAAAAAGAAGTGGCGCGAACATTGCTTCTATTAGTGAAAGTCTCGGCCATAATGATTTGAAAACAACAGAAAGTTATCTAGCTAGTTTTGAAAAAGAAGAACGCCAGAAAAATGCTCAGATGTTGACTGATTTTTAAGATATAATTCGGTAAGGATAAACAAATCTATTGTCAGGCTTCAACAAACAAAATAGTGTTTCAAAAAATTTGAAGATCATCTTATTTTCTAAAATCTATAGAAATATGATTTTAAAATCCTTATTCCGGTAACTCTTCTTTGATTTGCTTCTTTGACCTTTGAGAAATCTTTTTCTTCCGTTTTTTCGTAAAATGATCTCTTAGAAAATTAAACTCCTTTGTATGATTTCTTTTCAAGTGCGAATAAAAGGCATCGTAGCTAATTTTTTCACCAAGTTTCTCTTCACATTGTGATTTTAATTTAGCAAAAGAAGATAATTCAAAATTATAGGAAATCACGCCTTCATAAGACTCGTCTTCATTAGATGAATACCCTTTTACTTCTGATTCAAACTTAATTAATATAGATATTTTTTCTTTCTTTAAAAATTTAGATATATGCTTTACAGCTTTATCGGATATTTTGCGAGTATTATTTCCTATGCTTTTTACTTTTAGAAGTCCTTCATAGCCATTTTTCGAATATTCCTGTATCCAACCACGAATAGTTTTTTCTGATCTCTCCAAATCCTTTACAATGTCTCTTTGAAAGTAAAAAGGTTTTTCTTTAATGTATATTAAGGTTTTTATTCTATCGCATTTTAGTTTCACTTTTGACTTTGACAACTCTTCCAATAAAAAATCAGCTTCCTCCTTAATCTCTATAGTTTTCTTCCTTGCCATAATCAAGCATAAATTATTATTTCGGTAAATTTAAAAAACGACAAAATGTGATGTTTTGATCAAATGTGATATTAAAAAAAAAAACAATTAAGCTGGATATCAGTTGGTTGATTTTTTTATCAACTCCCTTCTAGCAAATATAATGATTTCTCATTTTGCTTTCCCAGTACATAGGTTGGGTTTTAGATATTCTAAAGCCATAACCAATAATACTGAATATGAATTCAAGAGAATTTAATTTCGAAAATCTACCCTTATTTGTAGGTTTAATCTTCAAAGATGTTGAAGAAATCAAAAAAATGTTAACCAGCAATATGCCAAGAAGCGAACCTGACATCAAAAGGCTTTCAATTAATGAAGCCGTTAAGTTTTTGTTGGAAAAAGGTTTTCCGGTCAGTAAATCGAAACTTTATAAGTTAACATCTGAAGGGAAAATACCCTTTGAAAAATTCGGGATGCGTGTTCTATTTAAACAAGATAAATTAATTGATTGGATCGAAAATGAAATGAATTTATCGACAAAAACGGATTCAAAATATGTAATGACTCTTGCAAATTCTGCAAGAAAAAAAATCAATAAAAAAAATATTAAACATGGAAAATAATAATCCTAATATAAAAGAAGAAGCTGATTTTAATGATATTCCATCAAAATCAATTAGCAAAGAAGTGAACGAAAAAAATATAGAACAATTAACGGAACCATTTGCGGACAATAAAGAACAGTTGGCTGAAACACTTACAGATATAGAAAAGTTAACTGAGCCTGTTGCTGAGATTATAGAAACATTGGATGATGATTTCATAAATACGCCGGCAAAAGTTGATGCAATGGATGAATATTCAAAAGAATTTATTCTACGAAATAAACAAGACTGCGGTAGCAAAAAGATACGATTTACAATTGAAGACGCATTATTAAACACAACATTTCACACAAAGAGAGATGAGTGTTTTATTCTAGTTTACAACTACTTAAGAGAAAACCCTCCTGAACGAAATGACTTCATTAAATATTTAGTCGCATATAATGAAAGTGGCGTAAAATTAAAAGGGAAATATTTCAAGTATGATTTAGAAATTCTCAAGAAATATTACGAAAAGGCAGATAAAAAGAAAAAAGACGGCGACTTATATAATCCGTTCAATATTAAAGCTTATCGCAATTATGTTTTTTACATGATTTTAAAATTGCACGGCGAATATATTGATTCAGATGATCAACTATTTAATGTTTCGACAAAAGGTAGTAGAGAATACAACCCTGCTACAAAAATCCCTTCCATTTTACGTGGATTTTTACCTATTGAAATTAAAGAATATGACATTAAAAGTGCGTTCCCTACCTTCATTGACATGGAATTGGGAACGGATTTTAGAAACGAATGTTATGAAAAATTAGATAAAAAAGCATTTGCCAAAGCACTAAACGCACATTCAACTAAGCCTAACAAAGATTATTATTATAAGTGTATTGAACAATTAGAAAAAGTTTACGGAGGCAGAGCTTTTGAAGTGTTAACAGAAGAACGCTTTTCAGAAAAGGGTCGCGCATTCAGAGATCTTACGAAATATGAAAAAGAATTTATTGAACAATTTATAATAGAAAATAATGAAAAATAAACACGTACGTCTACATGATGCCATCATCATGTTAAAATCACAACCTATTAAACAAACTACATTTGGCTTAGTTGAATTTGTTGTTAAGGATTTAATACCAAAACCAAATCCCGATGCAATCGAACCTTATTATTTTTTAAATGAGAAGGGGAAATTTCAAATATTACCCACTTGCATTCATGATTGTTTAATTAATGAGGGGATTAAACGAATATCGACACCTGATGACGAAATACTTTTAATAAAGGATACGAACAATGTCATCGACCCATTCAACTACAGAACAGATCTATTAGTTTTATTGAAAGATGAAATCAACGAATTAAAAGTTGACCGAATAAAGATCGAGAATGTTATTACTTATGAGCTCACCAAGACCATTATGAAATCATTATTTTTAATAAAACCATATAAATTAACCTATTACAAAGACACTGAATACACATTTGGTTTGCCATTCAAGAATGGATTTATGCTGATGAGTAAAGACGGGAAAATTATAAAGCAAAAATACAATCCAAAAAATGGATTTTTCCACAAACACATCATCCAAACACGTGAGTTCAAGAAAACCGATGAAGTTGGAGACTTTGAAATATTAATAAAGAATGTATCGGGTAAGGATTTTGAAGCATTTATGACAATGGTTGGATATTTAGCACATAATTATAAAAACCCCACAATGTCTCCTTGTATAGTTTTAACCGATGAAAATGCTGATGGTATCACAAGAAATGGCGGGCGTTTTAAAACTGGAGTCAGCAAGGCTTTGTCAGAAGTATTAGTTCCTATTTTGAAAGGTGGTAAAGAATTTGATCCAAATTATAGACATGTTTTTGATGATTTGCATAACGGGACAAAATTGTACATCATTGATGATGTTGAAAAGAATTTTCGATATGACGATTTATATACTAACATTTTGGGAGGTATTAATTGTCATCGAAAAGGAAAAAAGGCAGAACAAATAAATTTCGAAGATTCACCGAAATTCTTAATAACGTCAAATTGGGTTTTACCTTATTCGTCAGCTAATAGTTCAACTAATAGGCGTTTTGTAGAATATAAATTCAACAATCATTACAACATGGAACACACACCAATCGATGATTTTGGTCGCAGATTATTTATTGATTGGGATGAGGCTGAATTCGATCGATTTTATTCTTTCATTTTTCGTTGTGTTAAGTTGTTTTTTGACAAGGGTTTAATCGCGCCAATTTATGACAAAGACATGGATAACTTCATGATTAAATTTAATAATGATGGTCTCCTCCTTGAATTTGAACGCATTTTAAAACCATTATTGGCTTCGAAAAGACCATTTAAAGTAAATGACTTTTTGACAATTTATCAAGATTATCAAAATCCTTTAAAAATTGAAAAATGGTTTCATTCAAATAACGTTAAAGATCTGATTTACATATGGATTAAATATTATGAAAGTGAATCAATTTATAAAAACTGGAGTTATTCAAAAAGAGATAAAATGTGGGTTTTTAACGACCAAAAGTCCTCTATTAAATCAATTATCGAAAAAAACAACAATTCTAAATTTAAAAATGTTTTAGGTAATTTGATTGATAATTCTGTTATTCCTTCAGTACAGGAAAATTTTAATCAAAATTAATTGAATTTATTCAAGTTTAAATTAAGAGGTGTTTTATCTGATACGTGCTTGTAACGATAGTGGATACACCTCTTAACCCTTATTGTCATTGAGTTGTTACACCTGTTACACCCTTTTTTAATAAAAATAAATAAAAATAAAAACATTAATAAATAGTAAATATAAGTAGTGTGAAATTATCATCTGCTTTTTTATTAGGTGCTTATATAAATTTATAAAAAAGGGTGTAACAGGTGTAACAACTCAATGACAATAAGGGTTAAACGGTGTAAAATCGGATACAAAAAAAATTACACTTATATTATATAAAAAGACACTTATAACCAAACGTCTTTGCTGATAAGTAATATCAGTCCTGATTTCCTCAAAATTTATATTCAATTATGAATAGAGCTGTTTGTACGTTTTGCTTTCTCCACGAATTAAATCTCGATAAGTCTTTTTATTTTTTGAACCGTCCCACTACTTTTATCCGTTAGTTTCATTGCCTTTCTTACTGAATAGCCTTGCTTCAATAATTTAACGATGTCCTTATGTTCGTTTAGTAATGTGTCTTCATCTTTTTTGAAACCTTCTTTTCTCCCAACCTTTCCACCATTTTTTCTAAAACTGTCATAGCCTGATTTTATTCTTTGTCTAATTTGAGTTTTTTCCATTTCACTTACAGAAGTAAGAATTTGAATTAAAAATTGCGACATTGGATTCACTTCGCATTTATCATTCAAAGTTTCAATATTATGGTTTTTGATATAAAGAGAAATACAATTTTCATTTAACAACTGAATTGTTTTTAAAACCTCGATTGTATTTCGCCCCAATCTGCTTAACTCCCAGCATAGCACTTTATCAATTTTGTTTGATTTGATAAAGTTTATCATTTTCATGAGTTGGGGTCTTTCTTCATTTGTCTTTCCACCGGATATTTTTTCCTCAAAAACACTCACAACCTCATAATTCATTTTTTTAGAGTAATCTTTCAATTCCTCTGTTTGTCTTTTGTAATCTTGACTATTTGTCGAAACCCTAGCGTATATAATTACTTTCATTTTGTATCAATTTAATATTTTATATTATAAAGATACAAATAGTGTGTCAAATTACCACACCCTTATTAATTAAAATGATACACTTTATGGATTGATACATTTTATTGGATAGGAGAAAAATTAAATAGGTAAAATTTTTTGCCATATTTAAAAAAGATGTTCCAATACATTACGAAGTCATATAAATATATGAGATATAAAAAAAAAGTGAGGTGCTTGTTGAATAAAATTTATAATGACTTTATTTTTTTGGGATTTATAAATTGTTTTACGAAACCAATCATATAATAATTATTTCATTGATTTTCCTTCAAGAGTTTCTTACTCATTATTCATTATAAAGATTCTTGAAATTTAGCTATCATAATAAACATGCGTAATCTACAATTTTCATTGTGAAGGGAATCTTCTTGATTGTTTGGTCTTGCAAAAAAAAAGTTGATAAAGAGTTCGCTAAAATTATACTCTGTTTTTCTCATTTCATTATATTTGATGGTTTTGAATTAATTAGAAAAATAAATCATGAGCATATTTATAAATGACGAAGAGAAACTAAGACATCCTTATTACAGACTGATGGAGCTTAGAGGTGATGTACTGGAAACAGAATTAAATACATGGTCCAGATTAGATTTGATTGATTGGCTTTGCTGGAACGATCCAAATGGAGTTTATCAAGACGAGCAATCTTTGCTTGAATTCGACAATATAGTTAGTAAAGAAGAAGCAATTGAAATTATTACAAGACAAATTACGGAAGCGTAAATAATAAAAATAAAATATTCAAAGTAAAAAATGTCATTAAAAAATATAGGTTTATTTGCAGAATCTGGCGGTTTGACCTTGGTAGAAGATATTTTTATTATGTCAGTAATATTATTTTTAGATTTACGATGTTAGCGCAATAAATTCAAAACGGTATCAAAAAAAACCTCATCAAAACGCTAGTTAGACACCGTTATAGATTGGAAGGAATAAATTATAAACCAACAGTTTCAGATTCGATATCATTAATAATTTTTTGATTCATGTATTGAATCCAGAATCATATAAATAAAGTGTTTTTATCATTTCAATAGGTTATTTTATTAAAAAAATAATTAATTCTGATAAAATAATCGATTAATTTTTGACTATCATTACTCTCCTTCAAATAAATTTCATTAAAAAAATCTATATCAAACTTATTGGGAATATATCCTTTGGAATACTTTTCCTTAATAATTTCCAAAATTAATTTTTGAATTGTTTCATTTGATTCAAAATATATTTTAAAAAGTTCATTAATTGATTGTTTTCCATAATTAATTAGATATTTACATGACTCTTTTTGTAATAAATTGAATTCTTCTTTTTTTATTTCATAACCTCCTAATTTAGGCGTTCTAAGGCTATTTTCGTTTTCTAAATATGGAGGTAAACTTATCTGAATAAATAAAAAATCAAAAAAAGAATTTAGTTCGACTAATGTTCTATTGAAGTCAATTTTTAAATCTGGTAAATATTTTTGCAAACTTGCAATCATGTAATTTAACAAAACAATTCCTTTTATTTCATTATAGGGACTTGAGTACTTTAAATTCCAGATTTTAGTATAATGAAATAAGATTAGTTTAATTTCTGATTCTGTATTGTTCTCAATTAATTTTTCGCTTATCCATTCTGTTAATTTTTTTACTATTGGATTACGATTTACCTTTTCCTCATCGAAATCATTTTTGGTAAGATTAAGTTTCTCAATTAGTATTGATTTGGACAAATCCCCATTTTTAAAATAGTTTTGTTTCAAGGAATCAATTATTAAAAATGAATCATCAAAGTCCTTAGGCAAATTTTCAATCAATTGATTCTTTAGAATTGAGAATAACTGATTTGAAATATTTTCAAAATAAATAGAATATACAATAGTTCCATATTCATAGTCTTTTAACAGGCTAATGATTTCTAAATAATCTTGAGTTTTTTTTTTCTAATTCAAGCTGATTTGAAGTAAATAAATTAGGGGACACATCATTATAACTTGCATTTCTAAGTTCTTCTGTAGAATTTTTAAAATACTCTTTTAATCTTTTTAAAGTTTCATTTTTTAAATGAGTGTTATAATGCAAGACCTTTTCTTCTAAAGACATTGTCTTCATATCACTATGGAATTTAATTCTTATGAAATTTTCATTTTTTGAAAAAAAACTCATCTTACCAATTCTTTAAAAAAACCGTTATTTTCATCCACTAAGATTCTTCTATCTAAATAAATATTCCTATGTTCACACGATGTTTCACTAACAAGACTGCAGGAAAAGCACGATGCAAAATTTAATTCAAATAATCCTTGACCATCTGATTCCCAGCATAAAGGGTCACTATTGCAAATAGTTGATCTTCTTAATGCGCTTTGAATTAAATTTAATAAGTTTTTCGGTCTAGTCTGTGCGATGAGTCCTCCCATACTTCCTTCAGCTCCTTCAGCAGTGTATATCATGCAACCGTACATTTTGTATTTCTCGTCATTTGAGACATAAATTCTTTCGGATAAAGATGCAGTTGGATAACCGCATTTGAATTCTAACTCTCTCATAATTAGATGTGCAAAAGTGTGTACTAGATATAACTGCCAATTATTTTCTAATCCATATTTTATAGCACCTTCAGAAAAAGTATCACTGTTTTTATGTAATTCATATAATTTTTCGTTTATTGATTCTATTCCTTGAGAATTGGAAAATTCATTTATTAGTTGTTCATTAAATGAAAAAAAGATTCCCTCACCATAATTTTCAACTACTGGATATACTTGGACACTATCAGGTCTAGATCTGAAAATATTTTTTGAGCTAATATTATCAGCATCTGAATCTACAGGAACAACTCTTGAAAAATCAAGTTGAGCGGAAGTAATTTTCATATTATCAATTCTAAGTATTCTTGAAAAATACTTTTCTAAGGCGGAACCAGTGATATTAGAAGTAACATCTTTTACTTTCAAATGCTCATTAACTTTATCAACATTTATTTCATCTTCATCTTTTAATGCTAAAGCTTTATATTCTTCAAAGCGATATAGTATATCTTTTTCAGAATCCTGAATTTCTTCGTCTAAATGACTATTTTGAATTTCTGCCTTTAACGAAATCATAATATTATTTACCCTCATTGCTTCTTCAAAATTTTTATCATCCATTGCTAACTCCAATTCTTTCTCAAGCCCATTCAACATTAATGTCTTTTCATCTAAGAATAACTCGTCAGGCATATAAATACTGGAAAGCATTCTAGAATAGTAGAGATTATTTCCCGTTGTTAGGGCAACCTTCATCGCTTTCGTTGATGAACAGTTTTCTAATGGTGGCATTTGAATCCTAGAGTTAGAATTACCTGAATGATACTTAAGTTCACCATTATTAGACGTTATAGCTTCCCATGGTTTGTGTCCTGGGCATTTAATTTTTACACTCATTAATCCTTTTAGTGAGGTTTGTTTACCACAATTCTCACACTTTAACCATTTTCCGTCGAAACCTGATGCGTTGGCTGTGCTTGAAGTAACTTTAATTTTGGAAGTAATTGTATCTTCTGAACCACAGCATGGTTGTGATTTAAATAATTCAACAGGTCGTTCAGAATTTATTTCCATTGGAGATTCGGTTCTCCACCTTAAATATTTTGACCATGGGAAATCGCTAATATGACCATGATCGCATATTAGAACAATATTATCTTGAGTTAAGATATTATGGAATCCTTCTTTTGATTTATATTTTGGAGGAAAAAAGCGATCAGTACATTTATATAATTCTTCTCCTGTTTTTCTGTCTGTTTTAATCCATTCTTGATACCATTCCTTATACGTCATATAATTCTTACTCTTGTCAAAAAATATCTTCGGCAGAAATGAACTGTTAATTGCTAATTCACTACCACTATTTTTTATTTTATTAGAAAAATCTTGGACAGCGATATCAGGTATAAGAACTAAATATTTCAATTCAGTTAACTCTTTTCTATTTATTAGGGATTTGAGTAATCTAGTGTCATTTGAAACTCCAATGTTACCATTTCTTTCTAACTTTGCTTGTTCAACAACATATCCCTTAATATCTTTCTCTTTTTTTCCAGTGTCAACAGCTTCTTTTTGAATATCAAGTATTTTTTTTAAAAACCCCCATTCTTCAATACATGAAACAATTATACTGCCATATGCAGTATGCACTATTGAACCTGGACCACCATAAGCTGATAAAAGTTTAAATTTACTTATGGCTTCATTTGCTTGTGTATTATCAAAATATTGTTTTGCTGCCATAATTTTATTGTTGGACTGTTTTTATAACTACTGATGGTTCAATTTCTCGGAGTGAATAACCAACTTTCCAGTGATCGGGATAATTGTTATCACTTAATCTAATAAACAAGGAATTCAAATTCATATCTTTCTTATAAAAAGATAAATCCGGAATAGGCTCACTACCTTGTAATCTTGTAAACCAATTATTTAAAAGTCTTTCAACCTTATTACTTAAATCTATCAACTCTTCTTCTGAAATAATACCATCAACACTGGATTTTACACTATCAGGTCTTGACTTTAAATAGGCATCTAGTTTAGTTGCATTGGTTTCAATTTCAATAATTTGATTGGCAGTTATCTGTTTGATTTGATTAATTTTAATATCATTAATATTAGAGGCATCTGCATTGTTCATTAGCATCAAAGTCTCATCATGTCTAATTATAACTGATAAAAACATTGCTAAGTATCTTTCCAACGCTTTACTTGCAAATGGGGTAACTGAAATTGGTTCAACATAACTATAAAATTTCTCATGAAATTCTTTAAATTTTTGATAGTGTGAAATGTCTCTAGATCTGAATGGGTGATGAACAGTAAATACAATTCCTTCTTTACTTCTTGCAACCCTACTAGAAGCCTGGATATATTCTGCAATATTTCTTGGCATCGAACTTATTATCATAGTATTGAACCTTGATACATCAATACCAACTGAAATCATATTTGTAGATATCACAAACTCTGGAGGATTATTGGAATTTAATTTTAATGTATTACCTTCATTTGAAATTAGGCTCCACTTTTTTTCAATGTTAGACAGATTAGACTTTACATCTTCTCCTGTCAATCTACCAGTAAGTTCAGAATAATCAATAATACTTTCGTTTCTAATTAACTTATCTAAAAAGCTCCATAAAATTGTATTTTTTGTAACAAAATTTACGTCTCCTGGCAAATAATGACTTAATTGTGATTGTGTCTTGCCTACGTCTTTAAGACTGTTAAAATAGGATAAAACGGTGTGGTAATAATCAAATGCTTCCTTATGTTCATTTAATAATTCCGGTTTTTCAAATATTTCATCATTTGTATAGCACTCCCTTAAATATTTTAATCTGTGCGTAAGTGAAATTGACGCTATCCTTAATTGCATCCAAACCTGTGTTTTTCCAACAGGTAGAATACCAATATATTTTCGGTTTGAAATGTATTTTTCATCATTGTTTTCATCGATGAATCTTTCATAATATGCAAAAAATGAATCGTCAGATAATATTCCTTGTTTGGGAAAAATTTCAGATCGTCTATTAAATAGTGCAAATATTTGCTTATCCGTATTTCTAGTAGTTGCTGTAGAAGTAACTATTTTAGGCTT
>NZ_DASTTN010000286.1:0-5268 GCF_035760125.1 Flavobacterium sp. | reverse complement strand
TAACCGAGGTATCCGTATATTGATGATAAAAGAGCAAACATGGAAGCCAAGATAGATACTCCTCTAATTCTAAAACGGAATGTGGCCCATAATAATACTATAATGAATAGGTATTGATCATTTGGATGGTCATAAGCAATTAGGACACAAACTAATACTGTTGCTAATCCTAATAAAATGGCTTCTAAAAGTGATGTTGAAATGATTTTTATGTGATGACGGTAGAACCAAGATATTATAAAAGGAGTTATAAGTATAGTACCTATTAAATCACCTTTCCATAGAGTTATCCAATTAGAAAGAAAGTGGTTTGGAGTACTTAATTCCCAATATGAAATAGCTGAAACGCATAAGAAAGAGCTGATGCCACAATATAAAACGCTAATTGCTAAAAAGGCGATAACTGAAGATCCTGTTTTTAATGGATATTCACCTTTGTTGATTAAATTAATTAAGTAAGAACTAATAATTACTCCGATTGCTACTCCAGTAGCTACAGATGCTGAGGAGAGTATGGTTTCGAGCAATGATTTGTCCAGCATTTTGCAAACATCCCAAAAGGAAAACATATTTGCGACAAATGATCCTATCCAAACTCCAGTTATAGCTTTTCGTCCTATAATTAATATGGCAGCAAGTGCAAATCCTACATCGGGGAAAATTGGGGAGAGATTGTCTGGGGAGACCGTTATTCTAAAGCTCAAAAAGGCAAGTACATTGAAAACAAATGCAACAAAAATAATTTTAAATAAAGAAGATTTTAAGTAAAAAGGAGTGTAATAATCGTTTGCATCTAATTTATACATAATGAATGGTTTTTTTTACTCTATTGAAATTCAGAAAACTAATGTAGCAAATTTAGTATTTAATTTTTAATTGTATTTTCTTTATGAACCTAAAAATCGTTTCTAGAATGTGTTTTTGCATAAAATTTTACTATGCGTTTCGTGTAATTAGTATGCCCAAATTTATCCAGTAGTATTTTAAGATTTAACCAAAAAAAATAGAGACTGTAGTTAAACAGTCTCTATAAAATATATTTTTAAATAAAATTGGAATTACATTGTAATAGGAAATTCAATTCCGTTTTGAGTATAAGTACCTTTATTATCACAATCTCCATTACCATAATTAATTGTTCCGTTCATAAGAGTACTCTCAACATTTAGTTTTCCTTTGGATACATAATCACAAGAGAAATTTTTAACTAAAGGTTCTAAAACAGTTAAAGTGATTTTTCCGCCGTTTTGTTTAGTAACTGTATGAGTTCCTTCAATCATTTCATATGTATTATCTTCTAAATTAAGTGTAGCAACACCACCAGTTTGTTTTATTGTGTAAGAACCTGCGTTTTGATACACATCACCTTTAGTATCTGTAAAAATTCCGTTGGTAACTGTTCTTGTCCATTGCGGTACAGTTATAGTTGTGTTTTTATATACAATTGTTCCTTCTACTTTATTGCCATTTACATAGTAGTCAACTCTTTCAACAGTCATAGTGCTGTTTGTTTCTGTAATATAATTAGAAAAAGTGATTTTCAATTTTCCTTTTCTAGTAATTCCATTTGTTGCGCAACCAGTTCCAAAATCTACATAGAAAGTTTTAGGAAAAGTAGATGTTTGTGGATCCATAGTTACGGTTGCACATGAACTGGTTAAAGATTTTCCTGTTTTTTTAGCAGTTAATTTATCGAAAGATACTTGAGTTCCTGTCTGAACATCCAATTCATTTATCACATCTATAGAAGCAGATGCAGCAACAGAACTATTGTCGGTAGCGCTCAAAGAATCTTCTTTAGTACATGAAATAAATAAAAAACAAGAAAGTGTAAATGCTGCTGATAAGTAAAAGCTTTTCTTCATAAAATTTTAATTTTTTGGTTAAGTTTATTGTTTTGGGTAGGCAAATTTATTATTTTAAATGAATTATTGATAGATATGACTGTTAAATATTGAGGAAAGCATTTTTATTTTGAAGCTTTTATTTAAAAGTCATATCTATCAACGAATTATTTTGAAATAAATTATTAAGTAATTGCGTATCAAACTTTTTTATATGCAGGGTTTTGATTTTTATTTTCAAAATCTGTAATGATTATTACTATCGCTTTTCTCTAAAAGGCAATTATAGGTTAGTGGAATTTGAAATGACTGGATACGTTTGATAACTCAGCCAAATCGAGTTCCAGTTCAGTAGTACCATCATCTACAAATGCCCCAACTGTAAAGGAGCCATAAGCGTAAAAATTAATTTCGGCAGATTGTTTTTCGACTTTTACGAGCTTGAATGGCGGGTCACCAAAAGTGTTATGCAAAGCAAATAATATAATGTCGCCCTTTTTTAATGGGTTGTCTTTCGGATTTGTAGAAACTACCTGCAGCTTTATTTTATACAGTCCTTTGGCTTCTTCAATGACATTTGCCTTTAATTCTCGTTCATTTTTTATGGCACTTGATTTCCATTGTCCTTTTTGAGGATCATCGTGATGGGTGATAAGGCCTTTGTGTAATTTCATTTTGGCTTCATCTATCATTTTATCCACATGCAATTTGACGTTTTCGTTCCCTTTTTTGGCTTCGCTAGAATCGATTAGATTTTTGATAACAGTTTGAATCTTGGCACCCGATAGGGAAGGTTCGTTTACTCTATCAATTAATGCTTTTGTCAATTGCTCTTTTTCTTGAACAAGACTTTGGATCTCGATAATTTTTTTGTCTTTTTGTTGGTTTTCTGCCTTAACTTCAAGAATCTTTTCTTTTGTAATTTCCAGTTCTCTCCGAATCAAATTATCATCTGTATATTTGTATTTATTGACACGAACCAAACGCATATAGTTATATCCGATAAATAAACCCAAAAAACCGAAATAGAAAAGGATGCCAATTGTGTATATATTCAACAATTGGCCTTCAAATTTTGAGGCTATCCTTATATATTCGGCAAAGGAAATGATATATCCGGGAATTTCTTTAAGATTGACTAATGCAAGCCCGAAAATTATTTTGGTAAGCCAATCTGAGATTTCAGATAAACCATTATTGAGTGAATAATTGTTTTCTTTTTTATTGTTTCGTTTGGGCATCCCAAATAAAATGCCAACGAAAAAAAAACTGGTAAATGAGGCTATTCCTAATGTCAGGCCAATAAAAAGAATTTTTCCGCCCATTTCTGGATTGGTGACTGGAAAACCGATAACGGGAACCATTCCCAAAAAAAGCCCAGTATATAATGTGAGTAAAACCGAAGTTTCGGCGTCTTTTCCTGTATTTTTTTCTTTCTCTAATTCCGTTTCGTTATTTATCATAAGCGTAGGTTTTAATTAGGTTCTAAATCAAATCAGTTTTAAATTGGTTTGCGAAGCTTAATTTTTTTAATAAAGAAATGAACTCATTTCCCGAAAAGGAGGGATGTTTTTTTAAGAAATAAACAATTCGTTATTTCTTTCAATTCTTAAAATTAAGTAAAAAAACAACATAAAAGAAGTGTAAATACTTATTTTAAGGGAATTTGCTTATTGATTTTTCAAAATAAGCACTAAAAAGCAATGATTTTAGAGATAAAAAAACCTGCAAGTTTGAGCTTGCAGGTTTGTGTTTTTCCTTTTGAAAAGGGAAATAAAATTATTTGATCAAATCAAAACTTCTTTTCACAAAAGCAGTCAAAGCTTCTCCTTTTAATAAGTTTTGAGACAATTTGGCCAAGTCCAAAGCTTGCTTCACCAAACTTTCTTGTGCAGATTTGTCTTTGTTGTTCAAAATGCTTGTAGCCAAATCCGAATTGGTATTAACAACCAAATTGTACATTTCCGGCATATTACCCATTCCGAACATTCCACCACCACCTGATTGACTCATTTCTTTCATTCTACGCATAAATTCTGGCTGCGTGATGATAAATGGAGCCGCTTCACTATCTAAAGCTTCAAGTTGTACGGTGTAAGTTTGTTTAGGAACGATAGTTTCAAGAACAGTTTTTAGACTTTCTTTTTCTTCTTCAGATAATTTAGAAATAGCAGCATCTTCTTTCTTGATTAAATTATCAATATGGTCAGAATCGACACGAACGAAATGCAATCCGCTGTTATCGCCTTCAATTTTTTGAATCAAATGTGAGATAATCGGAGAATCCAAAAGCAATACTTCGTATCCTTTGTCTTTTGCAATTTCTATATAAGAGTGTTGCGCTTCTTTGTTTCCTGCATATAAAACAACCACTTTACCGTCTTTGTCGGTTTGTTTTTCTTTTATTTTCTCTTTTAATTCTTCAAGAGTAAAATAAGTATCATCAACAGTTGGGTATAATACAAACGCTCCGGCTTTTTCATAGAATTTATCCTCAGAAAGCATTCCGTATTCAAGAACGATTTTGATATCATTCCATTTTTGCTCAAAATCTGCTCTGTTTTCATTGAACAAAGATTTCAATTTATCGGCAACTTTGCGAGTAATATAGTTGGATATTTTCTTTACCGCACCATCAGCCTGTAAACCTGAACGAGAAACATTCAAAGGGATATCTGGAGAATCAACAACACCGCGAAGCATCATCAAGAATTCAGGTACAATTCCTTCTACATTATCCGTTACGTACACTTGGTTTTGGTACAATTGAATTTTGTCTTTCTGAATTTGTAAGTCAGAACCTAATTTAGGAAAATATAAAATACCGGTTAAATTAAAAGGATAATCTACATTCAAATGAATATGGAATAATGGCTCCTCAAATTGCATCGGGTACATTTCACGGTAGAAATCTTTGTAATCAGCATCCGATAAATCTGTTGGTTGTTTTGTCCAAGCTGGGTTTGGATTGTTGACGATGTTGTCAATTTCAACTGTTTCAGCAACATAATCTTCTGGAGCACCCTCAGGTTTTGGAAGTGTTTGGGTTTTTGTTCCAAATTTAATTGGAATAGGCATGAACTTATTATATTTACTCAACAAGCCAGAGATTTTAAATTCTTCCAAGAATTCAAGAGAATCTTCTGCAATATGCAAGATAATTTCGGTACCTCTAGTCGTTTTGTCAGCTTGTACCAAAGTGAATTCTGGGCTTCCGTCACAGGTCCAATGTGCTGCTGGTTCGTCTTTGTATGATTTGGTTATGATTTCCACTTTTTCTGCTACCATAAAAGCGGAGTAGAAACCAAGTCCAAAATGACCAATGATTCCTGAATCTTTGGCAGAATCTTTATATTTATCCAAGAATTCTTCAGCTCCAGAAAAAGCTACCTGATTGATGTATTTTTCTACTTCATCGGCAGTC
>NZ_DASTTN010000285.1:0-5253 GCF_035760125.1 Flavobacterium sp. | reverse complement strand
ATAACAGGTAAATCAAAAGAAAAGGATTTTAAAATTCCTGTATCGAAAAGAAAATTTCGAATACTGGTAATAAAGCCATACAGAATGGCTAATGGAAACAATATTTTTCGCAGTAAATTCATTTTACGAAAGTAAAACATTTTATGATAATGCAGAAAGTAATTACAAGTCTAAAATATTCTAAACAATACAAAAACCATCCGGGATAGACTTTAAAAAAAGCATATTTATTTATAAGAATTTTAAAACACTATTTAAAGTAGATAAAAGAAATGCTTTTTTGGCATACTATTTTTAATAAAAAATGGTGCCTTCAAATAGGATTAATACAAATTAGCATACCGATTTTTAGCTTATTATGAAATCGATTTGGCTCCAATAAATTTTCTCGAAAAAAAAATTTACATTCAAACATTAATTGTATTTTTGTTAAAAATAAAACAATTACACATTATTTGTGATTAATATTTAAATATAATTAAAAATTTCAAATGCAATAAAAAAACCTAATTCGTTTAACCTACAATCTTCTCAACATGAAAAAAAACTACATTATTGGTGCTATGCTATCATTGTTTGCAGGAACTATCCAAGCTCAAAAAGATAAAATAAAAGCAGCCGAAAAAGAAATGAATAGTGGCAATCTTCAAAATGCAGTTATTATTCTTAAAAGTGTCGAATATCAAATCTATAATTCAAATGATGAAGAGAAAACCTTATTTTATTTTGTTCAAGGGAGCTCCTATTTAGGATTAGCTGATAAAAATATTGAGGAGGGAACAAATTTAGCTTTAGCTGCAAAATCATTCCAAGAATTAATCAAAGCCGAATCCGAATCAGGAAAAATTAAATACTCCAGTCAAGTTCAAAACTCTTTTAAGAACATTAAAGGACGATTGATAAATAGCGCCATAAAAGATTCTAAAACAGACAAATTTATCGAATGTGGCTCAAAACTCTATGAAGCTTATTTACTGGACAAAAAAGACACAATTAACTTATATTACGCAGCATCAGCCTTTGTAAGTGGAAAAGATTTTACTTCCGCACTTAAACACTACGAAACACTTAAAGCCATCAACTATTCTGGAATTGGAACCTATTATTATGCAATCAATAAAACAACACTAGTTGAAGATAACTTCCCAACTGCTAATGAAAGGGATATTTTCGTTAAAGCTGGCACCCATGAAAAACCAAGAACCGAGAAAGGACTATCAAAAAGAGGGGAAATTTATAAAAACATTGCTCTGATTTATGCTCAAAATGGGGAGACAGAAAAAGCAAAAAAAGCAATTTCGGATGCCCGAAAAAAAAATCCAGAGGACGATTCCTTAGCTTTAACAGAAGCTGACTTATATTTAGAATCTAAAGACTATAACTCGTACAAAAAGATGGTAGCCACTATTTTAGAAAAGAACCCAAATGATGTGAATTTAGTTTTCAATCTAGGAGTACTAAGTTCAAAAGCAAATAACCCCGCCGAAGCCGAAACTTTTTACTTAAAAGCAGTTTCCATTGACCCACAATATATTAAAGCTTATATTAATTTATCCGTTTTAAAACTGGAAGGGGTAAAGACAATAAATGACGACATGGATAAATTAGGCGCATCTGCAAAAGACATGAAAAAATACAATGTGTTAAAAGTAAAAAGAGATGACATCTATAAAAGTGTTATTCCCTATCTCAAAAAAGCAGTTGAAATAGACCCTAAAGACAAAGAGATTTCACAAAGTCTTTTAAGTGTTTATAATGCTTTAGATATGACAGCCGAATACAAAGATTTAAAAGCCAAAGCTGTTTATTAATCCCTATGCCTCCTCGAATCAAAGCAGTACTGTTTTGATTCGATTATTTTTTTGTAGCTAACTAAAAAAATACTGGCATACTAACACCTTTTGGACAGTTGTTCCAATTCAGTATGTTTTCCATATATTAATCTCCAAATTTACCCTTAATAATACAATCTTAGCTTTAGAAAAAACGTCATATAAAATAACAAATAGGAGCAATATTTTTCGAAAGAAATTCATTTTTCGAAAATATAATATTTTATCTTTGAGCGGAAATTATTAAAAACAAACTAACATTAACTTTTCGAATTAATACAAAATAGTTTGTGATCTTAATTCATAAAAACAGATTAATAAATACCCCGAAAAGATTAAAAAAATGATTACAATAAAAGAAATTCTTTCTGTTCTTGAAGAGATGGCTCCATTGGCTTATGCCGAAGATTTTGACAATGTAGGCTTAATAATTGGAGACGAAAATACTGAAGCAACAGGCGTTTTAGTTTGCCATGATGCTTTAGAAAATGTAATTGAAGAAGCCATTGCCAAAAAATGCAATTTGATTGTTTGCTTTCACCCTATTTTATTCAATGGAATAAAGAAAATAACTGGAAAAAATTATGTAGAACGCGCCATTCTAAAAGCTATAAAAAATGATATTGCCATTTATGCTGTCCATACCGCATTGGACAACCATCCAGAAGGCGTGAATAAAATATTTTGTGACACTTTAGAACTGATAAACACTCAGATCTTAATCCCAAAACAAAATCACATCCGAAAGTTAGTTACCTACACCATTAGAGACAATGCCGAAAAAGTTCGAAATGCTTTATTCGAAGCTGGAGCAGGAAGCATTGGAAATTATGACAAATGCAGCTTCAACTCCGAAGGAACATTTACTTATCAAGGCAATGAAAAAAGTGAACCAACCATTGGTGAAAGAGGTGTAATGTCTAGAGGAACAGAGGTTAAAATCGAAGTTGTTTATGCCAAGCATTTAGAAGCAAAAATCATAAAAGCATTAAAAGAAAACCATATTTACGAAGAAGTCGCCACTGAAATCTACAATATGAAAAACACCTTTAACCATATTGGTCTAGGAATGATTGGTGAACTGGAAGAACCAATGGCTGAAAAGGATTTTCTTCAGTATGCAAAAGATAAAATGGGAGCCAATGGAATTCGTCACTCCGCCTTTACTGGAAAAAAAATAAAAAAAGTGGCAGTCTTGGGTGGATCAGGAAGTTTTGCAATAAAAAATGCCATTCAAGCCGGTGCTGATGTTTTTTTGACAGCAGATTTGAAATATCATCAATATTATGAAGCCGAAAATCAACTTTTATTAGCCGATATTGGACATTTTGAAAGCGAACGTTATACAAAAGAGTATATTGTTGATTATCTTAGAAAAAAAATCCTTAATTTTGCAATCATTTTATCGGAAGAAAATACAAATCCAGTTAAGTACTTATAGAATATGGCGAATACGAAAGAATTAAGTGTTGAGGACAAGTTAAGAGCAATTTACGATTTACAACTAATTGACTCTAGAATTGACGAAATCAGAAACGTTAGAGGAGAACTTCCTTTAGAAGTTGAGGATTTGGAAGATGAAGTTGCAGGTTTAAGCACTCGTTCAGAGAAATTGAAAGGGGAATTAGAAGTTATCGAAAACCTTATCAAAGAAAAAAAGAATGCAATTGACGAACACAAAGAAGCTGTCAAAAAATACACTAAACAACAAGAAAGCGTTCGTAATAACCGCGAATTCAACTCTTTGACTAAAGAAATCGAATTTCAAGAATTAGAAATTCAATTAGCTGAAAAGCAAATCAAAGAAATGAAAGCTTCTATCGAGCATAAAAAAGAAGTGATTTCTTCTTCAAAAGAGAGATTGGAATCTAAATCATCTCACTTGAAACATAAAAAATCAGAATTGGAGTCTATCATGGCTGAAACTCAAAAAGAAGAAATCTTCTTGACTGAGAAATCTGCAGAATATGAAGCATTGATTGAAGATCGTTTATTGGTTGCCTACAAAAGAATCAGAAGCAGTGTTCGTAACGGACTGGCAGTTGTTTCTATCGAAAGAGGTGCATCAGCAGGATCATTCTTTACAATTCCACCACAAACACAAGTAGAAATTGCTTCTAGAAAGAAAATCTTAATCGATGAGCACTCTGGAAGAATCTTAGTCGACAGTGTTCTGGCTGAAGAAGAAAGAGAGAAAATGGAACAATTATTTTCTAAATTCTAAAAATAACTAAGCCTCGAATTTCGAGGCTTTTTTTATACCCCCATATTTTGAGCCTAAAAAAAAGCATCCGATTTCTAACTGTCAAATCCGTTGGTCTTTACATCAACCTACTCAGTTTGATTCATCCTAAAAAGGCATTACAACTATCCTATGCACTTTTTACAAATCCTAGAATTGGAAGAATACCCAATGACCAACTTCCAGAAATTCTGCAAAACACAATCAAAGAAACATTCCAACACAACGAACACCAATTCCAAACCTACACTTGGGAAGGAAATGACACCAAAATCCTTTTGGTTCACGGTTGGGAAAGCAATTCGGCCCGTTGGGAGAAAACCCTGCCCTATCTGCAAAAATCAGGAAGTACCATCATAGCCATAGATGCGCCCGCTCACGGACAAAGCAGCGGCAAGGAGTTCAACGTACCGCGTTATGCAGAGTTCATCAACAAAGCAGTCAAAAAATACAACCCAAGCATCATAATTGGCCACTCCATAGGTGGTGCGGCTTGCGTTTATCATCAATATTTGCATCCTGAAACCAGCATTGAAAAAATGGTGATTCTAGGCGCTCCCTCCGATTTAAAAACATTAATCGACAATTACATCCAAATGTTGAGCCTCAATCGAAAAATGTTCACACTATTGGAAAAACGTTACTTAGAAAATTTTAATTTCAAACTGGAAGATTTCTCCGGTGGCGCATTTGCCAAACATATCAATATCGAAGGAATCATTGCTCACGACACCTCCGATACTGTAGTCGCATTCGAAGAAGGTCAAAAAATCGCAAGTGGCTGGAAAAAAGGACGTTTCATCACAACTAAAGATTTAGGACATTCTATGCACGATGATGATTTGTACCAAGAAATATATCGTTTTTTATTTGAAGCCGAAGAATAGGTTTCATTGTTATTATGAATTCTCTTCGTCCATTATATCAATTTGAATTTCAATTAATAAATTAAAACAATATGATAGCAGTTATTTTTGAAGTTATTCCAAACGAAGGAAAAAAAGAAGAATATCTTGATATCGCCGCAAGTCTGCGTCCGGAATTAGATCACATTGAAGGTTTTATTTCCATCGAACGCTTTCAGAGTTTTAGCAATCCTGAAAAGGTTTTGTCTTTGTCTTTTTGGAAAAATGAGGAAAGCATTCAGCAATGGCGAAATCTTGAAATGCATCGTCACGC
>NZ_DASTTN010000284.1:0-6798 GCF_035760125.1 Flavobacterium sp. | reverse complement strand
TGCGGTTCGATACGATGGTTTTCAATTTTGATATTATTTTTTAAATTGTATTCAGCTTCAATCTTATGAATACATTTTATAAATCTCGGTAATGGAATGGGTTTTACTAAATAATCCAATACTTCTAAGTCATAGCTTTCGGCTGCAAATTCCCTGAAAGCAGTTGTAATGACAACTCGAGTTTTATTTTCAATCAAACTGATTAATTCAAAACCGGTCATCATAGGCATGTTGATGTCAAGAAAAACTGCATCAACATTATTTGAATTTATAAATTCGAGTCCTTCTAATGAATTATTAAATGTACCAATAACCTCAAAGTCTGAAAAATTTTCAAAATAATTGAGCAATACTTTTATAGCTAAAGGTTCATCATCAATTATTACACATCTAATCTTCATTATATAAAGGTATTTGTATTTTGATTATATAAAAATTGAATTTTATCATTTGGTTTATGATAAAATTGTTTTTGTAAATTATTTTCAATCTTTTTTTAGTATTGGATAAACCGATTCCTTTTTTTGTTTTTAAAGGTGGTGAAATTACAAAATTATTTATTATTTCAAATTCAAGTTTTGATTTTACGATTCTGAAATTAATTTTTATTTTGAGATTTTCATTGTTTGCACCTCCATGTTTAAAAGCGTTTTCTATGAGTGAAATAAACAGTAATGGAGGTACTTTTATATTATCAATATCAGATTCTAGATTTATGGAAACTTCAACATTTTCAAATCGCAATTTTTCTATTTCGATATAATTCTGCATATAATCGATTTCATTTATCAATGGAACATATTGAGTGTCATTTATGTCATAAAGAACATACTCCATCAAATTGGAAAGTTTTATGATAACATCAGGAACCTTATCCGAAGATTCTAATGAAAGAGCGTAAAGATTATTTAGAGTGTTGAAAAAGAAGTGAGGCTGAATCTGATTCTTTAAATATTTTAATTTTATTTTATTTTGATTTTCTATTATCGCTTTGTTGCGATCTCTTTCTCTAAGCCAAGTCAGCATTAAATAAATAGAAGAGGCTATTGCAAGAACATACAATTCACCAATGCAAACAGCAACTATGTGATTAATTTCAAATGGTCTGTAATCTCTATTGGCTTCCGGCCAAATATTTTTTGAGATTATATAATAAGTGAGTCCTGTTTTTAATAAATAGACGACAGCTAAGCTTGCTAATAATGAAAAGGTATATTTAATGTATTTAGATTTTAATACAAACACAGGAATGAGTATTAATAAATTGAAATACACTAAAGGTATGTGAAGAGCAAATTCTATTAGATTCGATTTGAAGGAATAACTGTAATTATTAAAATAAGCTCCCCAACGTAAAAAGTTAAGCAAAAAGTAGATTCCCCAAAACCATATATGGTTTTTGAGTTTGATAGTGAAATTTATTTTTTTCATTTTAACACTTAAAAAATAGTATTGAATAGAAGTTCGAGTTATTTACTGTTTTAATATGCAACAATAATCATTTTGTTATTAAAAATGGGGTTTTGCTAAATAAAAAGTTGAAATAATGTTATAATGGTTAAAAAAATACAGAAGAAAACGTTTTCGAAAAACGCATTATTGATTAAAACATGTCGTTGGTTTAAAAAGTCATGCTGTTGGTTTAATTTATTTTTTTTAACAATACGTTAAGGATAATTTTACGCTATAACTAACAAAAATAATTTAAAAATGAGAAAAATTTTTTTAATCGTAATGATTATTTTTACTACGCAAGTTACCCTTGCGCAGTCAAAAAAAATCAATGGTTTTGTTTCGGATGCGACAGGTGCTCCTATATCTGGTGCAAATGTTAACGTAAAAGGCGAAACTAATGGTGCCTCAACAGATTTTGATGGTAAATTTTCAATTGAAGTTAAACCTGGTGCTACATTAGTGATTTCATACATAGGATATGAAACGCGAAATGTCGTAGTAGGAGAGTCTTCAACGATCGATGTAAAGTTGAATTCAGCAGCTTCTACAGCTTTAACTGAGGTGGTTGTAACTTCATTAGGTATCAAAAAATCTAAAAAGTCTTTGACTTATTCTGCACAAGAGTTAAAAGGAGAAGATCTAGTTAGAGCAAAAGATCCGAATCTTATGAATACGATTGCTGGTAAAATTGCCGGAGTTGCCGTAACTAAAAGTGCTGGAGGTACTGGAGGTTCTACAAAAGTTACTATTCGTGGAAATTCATCTACTACAAACAACAACCCTTTGTATGTTGTTGATGGTGTGCCAATGTTGAATATATCTTCAATTCAACCTAATGATTCGTTTGGTAATACTCAAGGTGGTAACCGTGACGGTGGAGATGTTATTGGTTTATTAAACCCTGATGATTATGATGGGATGACAGTGCTTAAAGGTGCTTCTGCAACTGCTTTATATGGTAGTCAAGGAGCTAGAGGGGTTGTTTTATTGACATCTAAAAAAGCCAAAGAAGGAGTTTCAACTTTCAGAGCTTCTTCAAATACTACAGTTGAAACAGCTGCCTATTTGCCAAAATTTCAAACTTCGTACATCGCTAAACCAGGAGCAGATGAATCATGGGGAGCTGCTCAAAGTACGCCAGATCATACAAGAGACTTTTTTGAAACAGGAATAACTCAAATATCTTCTTTTGGTTTTTCTACTGGGTCTCAAAATTCTGCAACTAATGTGTCTTATGCTAATACTTCAGCGAATGGTGTTTTACCAACTAATAGTTTGAGTAAAAATAACTTTAGCATCAGACAAATGGGGAAATTCTTTGGTGACAGATTGACGGTAAATGCTAATGCAAATTACACATCTCAATATGTAACAAACAGACCTACTAGTGGTTTATATTTTAACCCTCTTACAGGACTTTACTTGATGCCTAGAGGATATGATTTTAACGAATATAAAAATAATTTCGAAGTTTTTGATCCTGCAAGAAACATGATGGTTCAAAATTGGATGACTGATAGAGATATTGAACAAAATCCATATTGGGGATTGAATCGTAATAAATCTAAGGATGGTAATCAATATATGAATGGTTCTGTTGGATTGAACTATAAAGTTAATAACTGGTTATCTGTTGGGTCTAGATATAATTATGACAGAGTTACTTCACAATTTGACAAAGAAATTTATGCTACGACTCAGGGTACCTTATCTCATGTGAATGGTAGATATATCAGTATTGATGATGTGAGTACTCAGAATTATGGTGATTTAATTGCTACAATTAATACTAAATTCAGTGATGATTTAACATTTTTTGCAAACGTAGGTACAAGTTTTACAAAAACTTCAATTAATGATGAAACTGTTTTAGATTCTGACCCATCTGGTTTAGGGATTACAAACTGGTTTACTCTTCATAATTTTAATTCTAACACTGGTAATTATCAAAATTACGGATTCCGAAGAGAGCAACAATCTGTTTTTGCAGCTGCAACTTTTGGTTACAAAAACATGTTGTACCTAGATGTTACAGGACGTAATGACTGGTCTTCTACATTGGCAAATACAGGAAATATGTCTTTCTTTTATCCATCTTTTGGGGCAACTTGGCTTATTTCTGAAACTTTTACAATGCCAGAAGCAATTACATTTGGTAAAGTTCGTGCTTCTTATGCACAAGTTGGTAATGATGTTCCTGCATTTTACACTTCACCAACTTCTGCTTATACTGCAGCAAATCCACAAAATATCAATCCAACTGTTGGACCAAGACCAGGTACAAATTTAAAACCTGAAAGTCAAGATTCTTATGAGTTAGGAACTGAATGGAGATTTGTTAACAACAGATTTGGTATAGAATTAACGTATTACAGCAACAAAACTAAAGATCAATTGCTTACAATTCCTGCTCCAGCTACTAATGCTGAAGGATACCAAAATTATGCTTACAATGGTGGTATAATTGAAAATAAAGGTATTGAAGTATTAGTGAATGCAAGAATTGTTGATAATGACAAGTTCAAATGGGATGCTACTGTAAACTATTCAAAAAACAACAATAAAGTTTCTGGATTACCAGAAGAATTGGGAGGTACAGTTATTTTGACTCAGCCAGGTGTTAACAGTTATAGATATTCATTAATCAACGGTCGTCCATTTGGAGTTATTGAAGGTATCAATCTTAAGAGAGATGATCAAGGAAGAGTTTTATTGAATGCTGATGGTTCAATCCAAAAAACTGGTTTCGAAGAGGTAGGAAATGCAAATCCAGATTATATGTTAGGTTTAACTAACTCATTTAAATATGGTAATTATTTCTTAAACTTCACAATTGATGGACGTTTTGGAGGAGATGTAATGAGCTTGACTGAAGCTGTAAACGACAAATTTGGTGTTTCTAAAGCGACTGGAGATGCAAGAGACGCTGGTGGTGTTGCGATTGATGCAGTTTATGCTCCTGGTACACCAAATGCAGGACAGGCTTATGCGGGTAAATACCCAGCGGAGAGCTACTATAGCCAAGTTGGAGGTAGAGAAGGTGCAACAGGAGAATATGTTTACAATGCTACTAACGTAAGTTTGAGAGAATTGGCTTTAGGATATACATTTGATATTAAAAACAGTAAAATTTTCAAAACAGCTAATTTATCTTTAGTGGGAAGAAATTTATTCTTCTTCTACAAAGATGCACCATTTGATCCAAATATTTCTTTGAGTACAGGTAATGGTTTACAGGGGATTGATGTTTATGCAGCACCATCTACAAGAAGTATCGGTCTTAATTTAAATGTAACTTTCTAATCTATATCATCATGATACTAAATAAAATAAAAACAACTGCTATATGCGCTTCATTGCTTGCAGCGGTAAGTTGTACAAGCGATTTCAACGAAATTAACACTAATCCAACTGGGATTACCGCCAAAGATCTTGAGCAAGATTTTAATCATGTAAAAGTTCCTTTCGCTACTGTTTTTACAGGGATTTTCAATACAACACACTGGAAATATCAATTGCAACAAAACCTAAATGCAGATATCTGGTCCGGTTATATGGCTACTCCGACTCCTTTTAAAGGGGCGGCAGGAGATAACTCAAATTATAACTATGTTGATGGTTGGAATGGTTTTATCTGGAGTTTGCCTTATACAGATGTAATGGCAAATACACTTAAAATCGAGCAAAGAACAAAAGGGAAGTATGATCAATTCTATGCTATTTCTTTGATCTTAAAAGTGGAAGGAATGCACAGGGTTACGGATGTGTTTGGACCAATTGTATATTCTCAATTTGGTACTACAGATGCTACAATTCCTTATGATTCACAGGAAGAAGTTTACACTAAAATGTTTTCTGAACTTGACTTTGCTGTTACAGAATTGACTAAAAGAGTAAATGCTGGTGAAGCTTCAACTTTTGTGAGTACAGACATGAGTGGTTATGCAGGTGATTACAAACAATGGGTTAAATATGCAAATTCATTGCGTTTGCGTTTAGCTATGAGAATTGTTAAAATTAAACCAGCTTTGGCTAAAACAGAAGCTGAAAAAGCAATTAGTCATCCTTTTGGTGTAATGACTACAAATGCTGATATCGCTAAAGTTATTATTCCTAATTATATAGATCCAATTTTAACTATATCTTCTTCATGGGGTGATATTAGAATGTCTGCTGATATGGAATCTATTATGAATGGATACTCCGATCCAAGACTTGCTAAATACTTTAAGGAATCTGCTGATTTTCCGGGTGAATACAGAGGAGTTCGTACAGGTATTAATATGATAGCTAAATCAGATCGCACTGGTATGTCTGAAATTGGTTCAATTGTTGGTTCAAATGAAAATGTGTTAATGACAACAGCTGAAGTATATTTCTTGAGATCTGAAGGAGCTTTGAGAGGTTGGAATATGGGTGGAACGGCTCAAGCTTTATATGAAGCTGGTATAACTACTTCATTTACACAACATGGTGCTTCAGGAGCATCGTCTTACATAGCTGATAATGTAAGTATGGCTAAAGATTTTGTTGATGTTAAAGATGCTGCTAATAATGGAGCAGCTGTAAATAAGGTTACTGTTGCTTGGGATGCTGCTGCTGGAAATGAGGTGAAATTGCAAAAAATCATTACTCAAAAATGGATTGCTAACTTCCCAGAAGGTCAAGAAGCTTGGTCAGAATACAGAAGAACTGGATACCCAAAATTATTAAGAGTGTTGCATAATACTAGTGGTGGAACAATAACTACTGAATTTGGTCCACGTAGAGTAAACTTCGTACAGACTGAGAAAGATGGTAACCCTGGTGGTGTGGCTACAGGTCTAGCTAAATTAGGAGGACCTGATAATGGAGGAACTAGACTTTGGTGGGATACTACTGGAGCTAATTTCTAAAAATTAATGATAGTTATTTTTTTATTCCAGACAGGTGAATACCTGTCTGGATATAAAAAAAAATGAAGAATTGAAAAATGATGTTGCAAGATTTTTTTAATTGATTTTAAAGGTTTTATAACCGATCGCTCCGATTTTTAAAGTGTTTTTTCTTTATTTTAAGAGCTTATTATTATTGAAATTTCTTTTTATTTTTTAGAAAATAAAATTTATATATAAACAGAACTTATATGGTTTTGTTTCAAAACAACTAGAATTAAAATTATAAACACAAGACATAAATATTTCAAGTTTAAGAATTTAATGACTTATTGATATTTACGTTACTACTCCTTAAGATTTAAAATATATAATTATAAAAAAACATGAGAACAACATCAATTATAGGTAACGACATAAGCTTCAAAAAAGCGGGTCAGTTTGAAGATACCCGTTTTGAAAAAATCCA
>NZ_DASTTN010000283.1:0-2222 GCF_035760125.1 Flavobacterium sp. | reverse complement strand
TTTTCAACAGTCCTGAAATGATTGGCGGATGGGATATTGAACCAACTTACAAGGGAATGTATGTGCAATTGTCAAAAAAAATTATTGACGAAAATCGATTTTTATTCAAAAATTATCTTGATTATGGTCTGCACGAACCTTTATTTCTAACAGACAACGAAATTGTAGAAATCACTACTCTTTTTAAACTGATGATTAAGTATTACAACAAAGAAAGACAAAATTTTGTAGTATTACTTTCTTATGTAAATGTATTGATTTCGTTGGTAGAAGCATTTTACAAAAGACAATTTTCTACTGACCCAAAAGAATATAATCGTATCGTAACCGATTTTCAACAAAGTATCAAAGATTATTACAATCAGCCTATTTCTCAACTTCCAAATGTTCAATATTTTGCAGATAAACTAGGGTTAACACCAAATTATTTGGGTGACATTGTAAAACATTTTACCAATAAATCTGCACTCGAAAATATTCACGATTTTGTAATTAAAAGAGCGAAAGAATTATTAGTAGATGACCGAAAACTAAACACCACAGAAGTAGCGTATGAATTAGGTTTTGAGTATCCCAATTATTTTTCAAAATTTTTCAAAAAGCAAGTCAACCTCACACCAAAAGAATACCGATTACAAACAATCGGCAAAAACTAATACAATCGAAACGTCTTTTATCAAGGCGTTTTTTTGTAATCAGTAATTTGTTTCTTTTTCTGTAGTAGTCTGTTTCCTTTAGCTGTTTTTCAACATTCTATCTTTGCCCTATCATTTTAAAAGATAAAACAATGAAGGCAAAAATCATTCTGATAACATTCGTTACAATGTTGTCATTCGGAACAAAATCAATAGCACAAAAGGTTGAAAAGGTTACATTCAACAACAATAATCTAAAGATGGCAGGAAATTTATACTTGCCTGCAGCTTTTAATGAAAACAAAAAATATCCCGTAATAATTACTGTTCATCCCGGCGGTGGAGTGAAAGAACAAACTTCGGGTTTGTATGCTCAAAAAATGGCAGAACAAGGTTATGTTGCATTGGCGTTTGATGCTTCACACCAAGGTGAAAGTGAAGGCTTGCCAAGATTTTTGGAAGACCCAACACAAAGAGTTGAAGACATTAGAAGTGCAGTAGATTATGTAACTACACTGAAATTTGTAGATGCTGAAAAAATTGGATTAATAGGCATTTGTGCGGGCGGCGGTTATTCTATAAATGCGGCACAAACCGAACACAGAATAAAAGCAATTGCGGTTGCAAGTCCTGTTAGCACAGGTAACAAAAAAGGGTGGGACGGAAAAACGCCTATTTCGGAATCTATAACAACATTAGAAGCAGTTGCAAAACAGCGTAGCGCAGAAGCAAATGGAGCAAAACCAATATATATAAACTATGTACCCGAAAAACCCAATGCAAACACACCTAATGATTTGATTGAGGCATACGATTATTACAGAACACCCAGAGCACAACATCCTAATTCAACTAATCTTTTTCTGTTTACAAGTTTAGACAAAATGATGGCCTTTGATGCTTATGCAAGCATTGAAACTTTACTTACGCAACCAATACTTATTATTGTGGGTAGCAAAGCAGGGTCACGTTGGCAAGGAGAAGATATTTATAAAAGAGTAACGAGTCCAAAAGAATTAAAGATTATTGAAGGTGCAACGCATATGGACTTATACGACATTCCAAAATATGTAAATCAGGTTGCTAATACTATGACTCACTTTTTTGGTGAAAATTTAAAATAATATAACACATTTAAGAATGGAAAAATCAAAAAAAGTATTGCTAATCAATACACATTTAACTTATCCAAATTTGACAGAAGGAACTTTAAATAACTCATTTATACAAAAAGCAAAAGTCTTTTTCAAATCTAAAGGTTTTAAAGTTTTAGAAACAAAAATTGAAGACGGCTACAATCCAGACGAAGAAGTAGAAAAGCATTTGCAAGCAGATATTGTAATTTTACAAACGCCTGTAAATTGGTTTGGTGCACCGTGGATTTACAAAAAATATGTAGACGAAGTGTTCAATAGTGCATTTGCCAGCAAATCGTTACTAACCGGAGACGGTAGAACAAATGAAGACCCAACAAAACAATACGGAACAGGTGGACTGATGCAAAGTAGAAAATTTATGATTTGTGCTACTTGGAACGCACCAGCCGAAGCATTTGACAATCCTAATCAAAAATTATTTGCAGGCAAA
>NZ_DASTTN010000282.1:0-2410 GCF_035760125.1 Flavobacterium sp. | reverse complement strand
CTAAACATCTTGCTGTTCAACTTGACAAATCACCTTTTGAACACTTAAAACACACTATCGCTAAAAAAGACTACCGAATTGGTTTTACTGCCACAGCTTTGCTTTCTGTAGGAGGTTTTATGATGATGCCTTTTAGTAGCGCTTTCGCCATCAATAATCTGCATATTACACAACATCAACTACCTATGATATTTATGATAGCAGGTTTATCTACATTGTTGGTAATGCCTTTGGTTGGGAAACTGAGTGACACAATTGACAAATACAAAATATTCGTATTTGCCACATTATGGACAATCATAATGGTGGCAGTTTACACCAACCTCGGAGTAACACCTTTCACCTTTGTAGCTATTGCCAATGTGCTAATGATGATGGGCATCATGGGACGTATTGTCCCTTCCACGGCTTTGGTAACTTCTATCCCCGAAATACAGGACAGAGGTGCTTTTATGAGTATAAACTCATCCTTACAGCAAATTGCAGGAGGTGTTGCAGCAGCATTTGCTGGAACAATTGTCGTTCAAAAAGATAAGTTAAGTCCACTGGAACATTACGACACACTGGGAATCATAATTATCTGCATTTCAATTCTAACGGTTATACTTATGTATCGCGTCAATAAAATGATAAAAAGAAAAAATAAGGAGAAAAAAGAAGACCTTTATGCTGTTAAAGAAATATAGTCTCAAAAAAAACTAATCCTAGTTGGTATATATCTAAAAACATAACTATTCAAAATGCTAAAAACTACTATAAAAAAACTCCTTAGCGCTTGAATATCAACACAAAAATATTCACAAAACAAGTAATTTCTTAAGATCAAAAGTCGTTTGTCGGATATAATTGTTAATTCCCCGATTTATCCAAATTTTTAAATTAATTTACAATGATATTAACTACTTTTAACCTCCCTAAATAATTGAATTTAAGTTTGTTATGTAAATTTATTTTACTGGTAAAAAAAGAATTTGGTTATTGCTCCCCACAATAAAATATCTTTTGATGAATGTGTGCTTTATGAATTTATTCATGAATGTGTTTGTATTTATCTACAAGTTTTACTTCCCAAATCAAAAACTTTCTTTGTATTTGATTCAATTAATTCTACGGCATTTTTTGCCAATCATTTTTTTGCAGTAAAGAATTCTTTACGTGTATAACTATTAAAAATTAACATTTTTCGAATGTTTTTCGTGTATAAATTTACACGTAAAACTAATTTCGAAGAGGGTGTGTTTACTCAAATTTTCAGATCACTAATTAAAAAATGTAATGAATGAAACAAGAATTTACCTTTTTCCGAAACCACAATTTCTACTGAAACTTAGTTGCTAATAATTTGGTATTAACTTAAAATCAAATTATTATGAAAAATAAAATGACTTTTGAATTTTTGGAAACAATATGGAGCGGTATCAAATGTTGCTTATCTTCCAAAAGAATAGTTTCTGGATTAGATTTTACAAAATCACAATTTATTTGTCAAGAAGGGATTGGCAAAGTAACTCGGAGTTTACTACTTTCTTTATTATTCTTCTTATGCTTTTCTACTGCATTTGCACAACTTAATCTTCCCAATGAAAAGAGATGTACTTCCAAAGATTTAGAATTAGTTGGAGCAAGACTGTTTGATCAAGGTGAATGTATTGAATGTGAAACAGGTGATGGAGTTACGAGAACATTGATATTATCTATTAAAAATAGTACAGGGTCAAACAGAACATCCTTTGCTTTCTGGGGAATTCTAGACAAAATTGATTCTGATGGAACTATTAATAGTTTTCCAATAACAGGATGTAATAGTAAAGCTGTTCCTCCAAATACATCCGCAGTTCCACCTAATACCACAACAGATTTGGAATTTAATGATATTTCATATATATGTGGACAAAGATTGGTTATTAGGAATTTGTATTTAGCATGGACTTCAGCTGCTGATAATGCATCATGTCCCTTAGACCCGAGCAAAATTGCTCCGAAATGTGGTACATTACCTTCAATTGAAATCAATGCCGGAGTTAACGGAACTGTTACATCTGAAAATGCGACTTGTACTGCTGGTGGCTCCATTAAAGTGGCTCCATTTGGCGGCACACCTCCATATAAAGTCAGTTTAGATGGTGGGACAATCTTTAATGTTGCTGCCGGTGGATCAAAAACTTTTACTGGTCTTGCAGCAAATAGTAGTCACAACGTTACCATAACCGATTCTACTCTTCCTACTGCTTGTAGCGTTACCAAAAACGAGACTGTTGGCGGACCGACTGCACTACCTAAACCAGAAGCTACGGTAACTCAACAACCGACCTGTACTATTGCAAAGGGAACTGTTACCGTAACATCATTTACGGTTGGTGATGGTATAACTTATAGACTTAAACAGGGCATAGATATAAAATACACAGCA
>NZ_DASTTN010000281.1:0-3228 GCF_035760125.1 Flavobacterium sp. | reverse complement strand
TAGCGAGGAAGGACTCGGAGCACCTTCTCCCGAATAATTCTGGCTAGCGACATTAATACCTCCTTTTAAACCAAATTGGGCCTTTTGTGCATTTGCAAACCCAAATATCAACACAGCAACTGCTGATAAAAAAAATTTTTTCATTTTTTTTTAAATTATAATAGTTATTTTCGGTAAAAATAGTGTTATTTTTTTCTTTAACGAAAAAATAACACTATTTTTCATATCAATCACAATAGCCACGCTAACCTTTTGACAATCAACAACATTGTTTTTACAACAATAAAAAATTAATAATAATTTTAAAAACCTTTTTTTTCAAATTGAATCAATTATTAGAATAAAACAAGAACCTTTTGCTTATAAAAAAAAACCTCTCGAATCGAGAGGTTTTGATAAATCGAAATAATTAAACTACCATTTATATAACAGTCCAAATTTTGGCTGAGCAAAAACATTGTTGAATAAATTCACATTAATCATTAAGTCACTAGTACTTGAACCATTTTCAGGGTTTGCATTATTATAGCTTAAAATTTCAGCTAGCGTAAATGTTGCAGCCCATTTTGGAGTGAAAAAATAATTGATTCCCAAATCAATATTAGCTTTAATACCATTATTAGTATTAGTACTACCATTTATATATTCTAATTTTGTGTGATTGTAACCCAATCCAGCTTCTCCAAATGCCTTGAAATTTCCCAGATTCAAGAAATAATATCTTGCAAATACACCAATTCCATACGAATTTGATTTGTCAAGATTGTTACTGTTAGGCAAATAAGATACCGATGAGATATTAAAATCACCACCTACGGCCCATTTTTCATCCAAAAAATAACCAAATTTAGGTGTTAACGCAAAATAATCGTCACTGCTGTCTCCAGTAGTTAAAGTAATTCCGCCCTCAAGCCACATATCCCCTTTTGAAAAAGTAGCTTTAGGCATTCCCGACTCTTGAGCATTTGCAAAACTAAAAGCAAAAACTGTCACTAATAATAAAATAATTTTTTTCATATTTTTTTGTTTTGTTTGTTAATACATCTATAAATGTACGAAAAAACAACTAGTATTTATCAACTAAAACTTAATTTAATATTAAAACAACCTCACAAAATTCTATTCATTAAAACTCAACAAAAAACGTAAACCATTATACAAAAATAGATTACAACAAAATAAAAAGAACAAATCATTCAATAAAATTCAAAAAGCGACTTTTTTCCTAACAAAAACATAACAATCCGTTTAATTTGAAAAAACAATGGATTTTTGACAAAAAGTACATCTTTAATCTATAGGGATTATTTATTTTTACAAAAACAAAAATTATGAAAATAGCCATCCTTAATGGTCCGAATTTAAATTTATTAGGAAAAAGAGAACCTGAAGTTTATGGAACTCAAACATTCGAAGATTATTTTGAACTTTTAAAAAACAAGTTTCCCCAGATAGAATTGACCTACTACCAAAGCAATATCGAAGGAGAACTAATTGGTAAAATACAAGAATTGGGCTTTACTTATGACGGTATTATCCTTAATGCTGGCGCTTATACACATACTTCCATAGGAATTGGCGATGCTATCAAAGCTGTAACCACTCCAGTAATCGAAGTTCATATTTCAAACACTTATGCCCGTGAAAGTTTCAGACATCAATCTTATATTTCCGGGAATGCCAAGGGAGTAATTTTAGGCTTTGGTTTAAAAAGTTATGATTTGGCAATTCAGTCATTTTTATAATATTTTTTTAACAAATCTTTACAATAAACCACTCCTATTTACATGTAACAATCTTACAAAAAAGCGTCAAACATTAAAATTCTAATTATGAAAAACGCTTTTTTGTTTCTTTTTCTAGTTACCGGTCTTTTTGTTTTTGCCCAAATTAAAGGCAAAATAACCGACGAAAAAGGAAATCCTCTGCCATCCGTTACCATTTACGAAGACAACACCTATAACGGAACAACTTCCAACGAGCAAGGCTTTTATGAATTAAACACAAAAAAGTTAGGTAAACACACCATTGTGTTTCAATTTTTAGGATTCAAAACTCAAAAACTAGCTTTAGACATTACCTCTTTTCCCCATAATTTGGATGTGAAATTAACAGAGGAAAGTTTTACTTTAAATGAGGTTATAATCAATCCCAAGGACAATCCTGCCAATCAAATTATAAAAAATGCCATTGCCAATAAAAAAGCAAACATTGAAAAAACAGCTAAATACAAAGCCGATTTTTATTCTCGTGGTATTTTTCGAATCAAAGATGCTCCGAAAAAGATTCTAGGAAAGAAATTAGACATGTTTGATGAAGTTCTTGATTCCACCCGAAGCGGAATCCTTTATTTATCGGAAACGGTTTCAAAAATTTCTTTTCAGAAACCTGACAAAATGAAGGAGACTATTATAGCCTCCAAAGTAAGCGGCAACGATAGTGGATTCAGCTTTAATAACGCTGCATCAGCCAATTTTGATTTTTATGATAATTACTTAGCTTTTGATGTAAATGTAGTTTCCCCAATTGCTGACAATGCTTTTAACTACTATAAATACAAACTGGAAGGTTCCTTTTACAATGAAAAAAACCAACAAATCAATAAAATAAAAGTCACACCAAAAAGAGAATCGGAACCGGTTATGGAAGGCTACATTTATATCGTAGATGACAGTTGGGCAATTTATGCCGTTGATGTTAACATTAAGGGAGAGCAAATGCAAAATCCTGCATTAAACTTATTAACTTTAAAACAAAACTTCAGTTACAATTCAGACTCCAAAATTTGGGTCAAAAACACCCAAACTATAGACTTTGTTTTTGGAATGTTAGGCATTAATGTTTCGGGAAAATTTACCTATGTCTTTTCCAATTTTGAATTTGAGCCAACATTTACAAAAAAAACGTTCACGAAAGAAGTATTGACTTTTGAAAAAAATGCAAACAAGAAAGAAGATGAATACTGGAATACCATTCGTCCAATTCCTTTAACCATTGAAGAAAGCACCGATTATACAAAGAAAGACATTCTACAAACCAAAAAGAAATCACAAACATATCTCGATTCTATAGACAAAAAGAATAATAAATTCCGTGTTTTTGATATTATTACTGGCTATAACTATAAAAATTCCTTTCAAAAATGGTCCGCCAATTATGATGGAATACTAACAGGGGTTAATTTCAACACTGTTCAAGGCTGGAAAATCGCTACTGGATTATCCTATA
>NZ_DASTTN010000280.1:0-5991 GCF_035760125.1 Flavobacterium sp. | reverse complement strand
GAACGCGCTTTCACATCAGTATCCAACACTTATGATTTTAAAGGAAAAGATAAAGATTTAGAAAAATTTTTAACTCCCCAATATTATCCGCTAAGTACATTTATTGAAAACATAAGTTTTTCGTCTACTATATTTAGACATTCTTTACGATTAACGGTCACACTTATTTTAGGAGCCATTATAGGCAAATTTCTTCCGTTTCAAAATGAATATTGGATTTTGATGACTATCATCATCATCATGAGACCGGGTTATGGATTGACAAAACAGAGATCCATACAACGTGCTATTGGTACTGTCATTGGCGGCATCATTGCATTCAGTATTTTATCTTTAATGCCTACACATTTTTTATTAAGCATTTTGGCGATATTTTGTATGTTGCTTGGATTTTCTTTCGCACAAACCAAATATACGGTAAGTGCTACTTTTGTGACCATGTATATTGTATTCCTGCATGGAATATTATCGCCTGATTTTGTAAATGTTATCCAATTTAGAATTGCTGACACTTTAACGGGAGCTTTATTAGCTTATCTTGCCAATCATTTTTTATGGCCATCTTGGGAATATATCAAAGCCCCAGAGTATTTAGAAAAATCGATTATTGCCAATAGAAATTATTTAAAAGAAATTTTTATTTTTTACACAAAAAAAGGTGAAGTTACCACCTCTTATCGTTTGGCAAGAAAAAATGCATTTATTGAAATTGGAAATCTCATGGCTTCATTCCAAAGAATGTCACAGGAACCAAAGTCCAAACAAAAGAAAATGGTTCTTTTATACAAATTGACAGAACTCAATCATTCCTTGCTTTCATCTACAGCCTCTTTAGGTACTTATACCCAATCCCATAAAACAACACCTTCTTCCAAAGCCTTGACTATTGTTGTCGAAAAAGTGCTCAAAAACTTAGAGCAGGCGATTGCCTATCTGAAAGGAGAGTCAATTAATGATTCAAATGAAATCTCAAAAGAAGAATTGGCTAATCGTTTTATTGAATTAAAAAACATTCGACAAAATGAACTAAAAGAGGGAAATACTATTGATGAGGAAGCTTTTGCTTTAAAAATGCAGGAAGCACAATTGGTAATAGAACAATTAATTTGGCTAACCAATTTATCGGAAGGAATTTTAAAAAACACTAAACAGCTAATGAAAGATTGAGCAAAAATAGAATGACAGCTTTTAGTTTCTTCAATTCGAAACCAAAAGCTGTCATTTAGTATTTATTAACCTGAACCAGTTCTAATTGGAAATCATTGCAAAAATGCCAAATCTTTATCTTTAGCCCTAATCGTAACGGCATCCTTTGCTTTTTTTCTTTAAAAAAGTAAAGATATAGTGTAGAGCAGGTTCTATGTGATTAAAAAAGCCTTATGCTGTTGCTCCAAAAAATAATAATCGTGGTTTAGCTTAATTTTAAAACTTCAGCAGTATTACTTCTAATAGTTGCCAATAGCTCTGGATTTTCATTTAAAGCCTGACCAAAAGAAGGAATCATAGCTTTCACTTTTTCCTGCCATTCTGGAGAATTAAATTGGTCTGGAAAACATTTGCTAACCAACTCAACCATGATAGAAACTGCGGTTGAAGCTCCAGGGGAAGCTCCTAATAAAACCGCCAAAGTCCCATCGTTTGTATTGATAATTTCTGTACCAAATTCCAATTTTCCAATTAGCTCTTCGTCTTTTTTAATAACCTGAACTCTTTGTCCTGCTCTTTCCAGTTTCCAATCTTTGGTTCTGGCATTAGGGACATATTCGCGCAAGGCATTCATTCTGTCTTTTGGAGATTGACGCACTTGCTCAATTAAATATTTAGTAAGCGGGATGTTTTTATATCCAGCAACAATCATCGGAATTACATTATCTGGTTTTATAGATAATGGTAAATCTGAATAAGAGCCATTTTTTAAGAATCGAGTAGAAAATCCAGCGAATGGTCCAAAAAGCAATGCTCTTTCTCCATCAATCATTCGAGTATCTACATGAGGAACAGACATTGGTGGTGCACCTACACTAGCTTTTCCATAAACTTTAGCTTGATGCTTTGCTATTACTTCTGGATTTGTACATTTTAACCATTGACCACTAACAGGGAAACCTCCGTATCCTTTTCCTTCGGGTACATTTGCTTTTTCCAATAATGGCAATGAACCTCCGCCAGCACCTATGAAAACAAATTTGGTATATACTTTTTTCTTTTGACCGGAAGCTAAATCAGTAATTTTTATCCTCCAAGATTTGTCTTCTCTCTGTTTTAATTTTTTAACTTCATGGCTATAGTGTATAGTAACATTATCCAATTTTGTCAAATAAGCTAACATGCTTCTGGTCAATGTACCAAAATTCACATCAGTACCAATTTTCATTGAAGTTGCAGCTACTTTTTCATCTAGATTTCTGCCTTCCATTACTAAAGGCATCCATTTTTGCAATTCAGAAATATCAGTGCTAAAAATCATTTCGGCAAAAAGAGGATTTGATTGCAAAGCTTCAAACCTATTTTTTAGAAAGTCAACATTTTTATCACCCCAAACAAAACTAATATGAGGAATACTTTTTATAAAATCTTCTGGAGATGTAAGCTTTCCGTCTTTGACCAAATAAGACCAAAACTGTCTGGAAACCTCAAATTGTTCGGCAATACTAATAGCTTTATTTGGATTTATTGTTCCATCAGCACTTTCGGGAGTATAATTAAGCTCACAAAAAGCCGAATGTCCTGTTCCTGCATTATTCCATGCGTCAGAACTTTCTGCTGCTGCAACATCCAATCTTTCGTATATATCAATCTTTAAATCAGGTTGCAATTCTTTTAAAATTAAACCTAGAGTAGCACTCATAATCCCAGCTCCAATTAGAACTACATCTGAATTGGATCGTATTGTTGTATCGGACATTTTTGTGTGTTTTTAAGAAGTTGCAAAAATAGTTCTAAAAATCACAAAAAAAAATTATTTTTTGGTTACAAAACACCCAAAACATATAACAGTTTGTTAAATTAAAAGTGTTATTTTCGATTCAAATAATCTTGAAGCATTATAGTAGCCGAAATTTCATCAATTAGAGCTTTATTTTGACGCTGCTTTTTATTGAGTCCGCTATCAATCATTGTTTGAAAAGCCATTTTGGAAGTAAAACGTTCATCAACGCGAATTACCTTCATATCAGGAAAATGATTGGTAAAATGAGTTACAAATCCTTTAATTATGGATGCACTTTCAGATGGCTCACCATTCATTTGCTTGGGTTCACCAATAAGTACTGCTTCTACTTTTTCTTTAGCAAAATAATCTTTCAAAAAAGCAATTGCAGTTGTGGAGGGAATCGTAGTCAAACCCGAAGCAATAATTTGCAATTCATCGGTAACTGCTATTCCTGTTCGTTTTTGTCCGTAATCTATAGAGAGTATTCTTGGCATTTTATTTTTTTATCAAAGGTAACTATTTTAATTTTCCAATTCTGAACAACAATGGAAAAGTCACTTTCTTGTCATTATTTTGCCAAGAAATATTCAATTCTTCCCTAATCAATTCCAATGGATTGCTTTTGTTTTTCAAAATATAATGCTGTGTTGCCGACCATGTTTCGAGGTAGCCCATCAATTCTTCAAAAGACCAAATAAAACGATTTTCAAAACTGTCAATAGTAATTTCATCAAAAGGGAAAGGAATCGTCGTATAGTTTTCATCCAAATATTTTCGCTCTTTATCCCAATACTCCCCAACTATATTGTAATAATAATTGCGGAGTATCACATCTGATTCGGCATTGGTAGAAAACAATCCATATCCCAAAACAGCAAAGATTCCATCGGGTTTCAAAATTCTGTAGATTTCTTTGTAAAACAAATCAAAATCAAACCAATGAATAGCCTGGGCAACAGTTATTAAATCGAAAGTCTGATTATCAAAACTTGTCTTTTCGGCCGACTCTAATTGATACACTAAATTTGATGCTTGAATAGCATTATCCAGTTGGTTTTGACTTATATCAATTCCATATACTTTTTCAAAAACGGTAGAGAGTTTATGAGCAATCTGTCCATTTCCAGTGGCAATATCAAGTGCCTTTGATTTGTTTTTGACGAATGCAATCAAATAATCAATCATTTCATCGGGATAATGCGGACGATATTTTGAATATTCCAAAGCTTGTTTAGAAAAATTATCTTTCATATTTCCTTTACTTTTTCGTTTATCAAATTTACTACATTTAATTAACCACAAGTTAAATCTATAACATTTTCAATACAATTTCTCTTTTTTGCTATTGGTTAAAAATGGTATCTTTGCCAAAAATCTATCAAAAATGAATTCATTACAAACAATAATAGAACAAGCTTGGGAAAACCGTGCTTTGCTTCAAGAAACAACAACTACTGATGCCATCAGAGAAGTTATAGAATTATTAGATGCAGGAAAATTACGTGTTGCTGAACCTGTTGGTGAAGGATGGCAAGTAAACGAATGGGTAAAGAAAGCCGTTGTGATGTACTTCCCTATCCAAAAAATGGAAACATTAGAATCTGGAATTTTTGAATACCACGATAAAATGTTATTGAAAAGAGGTTATGCTGAAAAAGGAATTCGTGTAGTTCCTAATGCTGTCGCTAGATATGGTGCTTATATTTCAAGTGGTGTAATCTTGATGCCAAGTTATGTAAACATTGGTGCATATGTAGATGAAGGAACTATGGTAGATACATGGGCAACTGTGGGAAGCTGTGCTCAAATTGGTAAAAACGTACACTTAAGTGGTGGTGTTGGAATTGGTGGAGTATTAGAACCTTTGCAAGCAGCTCCAGTTATTATTGAAGATGGCGCTTTTGTAGGTTCTCGTTGCATTGTAGTTGAAGGTGTTCATGTAGGTAAAGAAGCTGTTCTTGGTGCAAATGTATGCTTGACTGCTTCTACTAAAATTATTGACGTAACTGGTGATGAGCCTGTAGAAATGAAAGGTTTTGTCCCTGCTCGTTCAGTAGTAATTCCTGGAAGCTATACCAAGAAATTTGCTGCTGGTGAATTCCAAGTGCCTTGTGCTTTGATTATTGGAACTCGTAAGCCATCTACTGATTTAAAAACATCTTTAAATAACGCGTTAAGAGAATACGACGTGGCAGTTTAAAAATTATTTTTCATAAAAAAAAGAGGTCTTATTTTATAAAATAAGACCTCTTTTTATATCGACCAAAATTCAAAATATCAATTATTTTTCTTCTGAATTTTAATTAGTTTGGCATATTTCATATAAGAGAAGAAACTTTGAATCATAGAAATTGTTAATCCGTCCAATCCATTCAAAAACCCTTTTTTAAAGAAATAACAACGTACAAATGCAACTGTTCCATTTAGAATTGGCTTATACCCTGATATCCTTACACCTTGATCAAAAAGTTGTTGTGCATGCCAACTTGAATATTGATTCTTTTTGGAAATAATTTGTTCCAAGGAGTCCCAACCATAATGCAATATGTGAACGGGAACTTTCTTCTCATTGGTGGCAACTATAGTTTGATGCACTTTTGAATTAGATGGATTTGCTGATTTTTTATTAAAAAAACGTACTTTATGGTCTGGATACCAACCCGCAAAATCAATTAATTTATCACCCAAAAAGTTTTTTACTCTAAAACTAAAGGCATCATAATCTCCTTTTAGATATTTTTCTTTTAAAATATAATCCTCAGCGTCTTCATCCAAAAACTCATCAGCATCCAAATTAAGGATCCATTCATTTTTACAAAAAGGCAATCCATGAGAGCGTTGCGGCCCATCACCCAAAAAAGGCTGCTCGATAACAATTGCTCCTTTTGCTTTAGCTATTTCAACCGTCTTGTCTTTACTTAAAGAATCAACTATAATTACTTCATCACAAACTCTAAAAAGTGCATCAATGCACTTTCCTATCATTTTTTCTTCATTAAAAGTAATAATCAAACCACTTATTGCCATTTTATTATTTATTTGCTATCACAAAAATATAG
>NZ_DASTTN010000279.1:0-13802 GCF_035760125.1 Flavobacterium sp. | reverse complement strand
GGAGACAAGGAAAGAAGAAATTAAAAATTTGAAAAAAGAAATTGGCGTACCAGACTCGGATACTAAGGTTTTTTTGTTTGTTTCGAGATTGTTAAAAGAAAAAGGAATTATAGAACTTATTGATGGTTTTGTGAAAGCTCAGAAAGAAGCGATTGCTCCCATTTATCTATTATTAGTTGGTTGGAGTGATGAAGAGAACCCTTCATCGGTAACACCTAAGGAGCTACAAGAACTTACAAAAGATTACAGTAACATAAAATTTTTGGGAAAACGTTCCGATGTAGATTTGTTAATAGCGTCATGCGATGTGAGTATTATGCCAACCTATTATAGGGAAGGAACACCACGATTTTTGCTGGAATCAATGGCTATGGGTAAGCCTATCATTACTACTGATATGCCTGGCTGTAATCATTTGATACCTAGCGGTGAAAATGGAGAATTGATAAAGGCGAAAAGTGTCAGTGCAATTAAGAATGCAATTTTACGTATTTTAGAAAGAGATCTTATTGATTTGGGAATGCAAAGTAAGGAATTATATAAAGGAAAATTTTCAGAAAACAAGGTGTATCCGGCAATTCTTAAGCTATATAAGTCTATATTAAATTAAAATGAATATTACTATTACTGGAAGTTCAGGTTTTGTTGGGACTAATCTTGAAAACTATTTTGAAAAATCCCATGGAATTAGTTCCAAGAGTGTTCGTTATCTGGAGAATCAGGTTTTTGAATTTGATACAGATGCCATAATTCACTTGGCGGGCAAAGCGCATGATTTAAAAAATGTATCTAACCCAACGGATTATTATGAAGCTAATTTTGAATTGACAAAACAATTGTTTGACTCTTTCTTACTATCTAAAGCTTCTGTTTTTATATTTATGAGTACTGTAAAAGCGGTAGCTGATGGCGTTGAGGGAATATTGACGGAAGGTGTTATTCCTAATCCCCAAACACATTATGGAATATCCAAACAGCAAGCTGAACACTATATTTTATCTCAGGAATTACCACAAGGAAAAAGAGTTTATCTCTTAAGACCCTGCATGATTCACGGACCAGGAAACAAAGGGAACTTAAATTTGTTATATCAATTAGTTTCCAAAGGCTTACCATGGCCCCTAGGTGCTTTTGAGAATAAACGCTCTTTTTTAAGTATTGAAAATCTTTGTTTTGTTATAAAAGAGCTTTTAGAAAATACTTCTATTCCTTCAGGAGTTTATCAAATTGCTGACGATGAACCATTGTCAACTAATGAGCTAATTCGACTGTTGGGAACAAGTTTAGAGAAAAAAGGTAGTATCTGGTCTATACCTGCTTCTTGGATAAAAGGAATAGCCCAGTTGGGTGATTATTTACATTTGCCTTTAAATTCAGAACGTTTGCAAAAATTAACTGAGAATTATGTGGTAAGTAATCAGAAAATAGTAACAACTATAGGAAAACCTCTTCCAGTAAATACGAGGACAGGATTATTAATAACATTCGAATCATTTAAAAAATAAAATAAAAAAATGACAATTGAAAAAACAGCCATAAAAGATTTAGTAATTATAACACCAACGGTTTTTGAAGATTCACGCGGGTATTTTTTTGAAGCGTATAATAAAGCTAAGTTTTTTGAAAACGGAATTGAGTATCAATTTATCCAAGATAATCAATCTTTCTCCAAACGAGGTGTTATTCGTGGTTTGCATTTGCAAATTAATCCTTTTGCACAAGCGAAATTGGTGAGAGTCTTGGAAGGGGAAATACTTGATGTTGCTGTAGATTTACGTAAAAACTCTGCTACCTATGGGCAACATGTGAGTGTAATTTTGAGCGCAACCAATAAAAAACAATTGATGGTGCCCCACGGTTTTGCTCATGGGTTTTCTGTTTTGAGTGAAACAGCTTCTGTGATGTACAAAGTAGACCAATTGTATCACAAAGAAAGTGAAAGAGGAATTCGTTATGATGATTCTACTTTAGCTATTGATTGGCAAGTGAGTCCTGAAGAAGTAATTGTTTCTGATAAAGATGTGATTTTGCCTAGTTTTAATGAAATAGATTGGAGTTTTGAATAATAAAATACTAGTCACTGGTGTCAATGGGCAATTAGGTTCGGAGTTGAACGTTTTGTCAAAAAACTATGCCCAATTCGAATGGTTTTTTACAGATAGGAAAGAATTGGATTTGTGTAATTTGGATATTTTAGATTATAAATTATCCAAAATCCAACCACAATTTATAATTAATTGTGCGGCGCATACCGCTGTGGATCGAGCAGAAACTGAGTTAGAATTATCTGATATTCTCAATAATCAATCGGTTGCGGTTATGGCAAAATGGTGTGAGAATAACAATTGCAAGTTTATTCACATTTCTACAGATTATGTTTTTGATGGGAAAGCTGCAACAGCTTTAAATGAATCAGCTACAACAGGACCAATTAATGTATATGGGAAAACTAAATTATCTGGAGAAATATCTTGCCAAATTGAAAATCCATCTTCTATTATCATTAGAACTTCTTGGGTGTATTCTAGTTTTGGAACCAATTTTGTAAAAACGATGTCTCGTTTGATGCAAGAAAGAGACAGTTTGAATGTTGTCAATGATCAAATAGGAAGTCCAACCTATGCTGCCGATTTGGCTCAAGCCATAATGGTTATTATCACTCACAATCATTGGCAGGCTGGAATTTATCATTTTTCGAATGAAGGAGAAATCAGTTGGTACGAATTTGCTTTAGCAATTCAAGAAATAGGTGGTTTTAATTGCGCAATTAGCGGAATACCATCTTCAGCTTATCCTACACCTGCAAAACGCCCTCAGTATTCTTTATTGGATAAAACCAAAATAAAAAAAACTTTTGGTGTTGTTGTTCCTGATTATAAGGAAAGTTTGGTTAGATGTATGGAGTTACTAGGCTAGATTAAAATACAATCAATTATAAAAAAATAGAAATAAATAATTAGATTTGAGCTTGCAAAAGTCTTATTCTTAATTAGATAAAACTTAAAAGAAAATGAAAGGAATAATTTTGGCCGGTGGATCTGGCACCCGTTTACACCCGTTAACATTAGCTATGAGTAAGCAAATGATGCCCGTTTATGATAAACCCATGATTTATTATCCGTTATCAACTTTGATGATGGCGGGGATTAATGAAATATTAATCATTTCGACTCCACACGATTTGCCTAATTTTAAAAAATTATTAGGTGACGGATCTACAATTGGCTGTAAATTTAGTTATGAGGAGCAAGCTATTCCAAATGGTTTAGCACAGGCTTTTGTGATTGGAGAAGAATTTATCGGTTCTGATTCAGTTGCACTAGTTTTAGGAGATAATATTTTCTTTGGAGCCAATATGCATGAACTATTGCAGTCAAATACAAAACCCGATGGAGGAGTTGTTTTCGCCTATCATGTTTCGGATCCAGAAAGATATGGCGTAGTAGAATTTGATAAAAATTTAAAAGCACTTTCTATAGAAGAGAAGCCTTTGGAACCAAAATCAAATTATGCAGTTCCTGGATTGTACTTTTACGATAATTCGGTTGTGGAAATTGCGAAGAACATTAAACCAAGTGCTAGAGAGGAGTATGAAATTACTGATGTAAATAAAGTGTATCTGGAAAAAGGAGCTCTGAAAGTTGGGATTTTAAGCAGAGGTACTGCTTGGTTGGATACAGGAACTTTTAATAGCTTGATGCAAGCGGGACAATTTGTACAAGTTTTAGAAGAACGTCAAGGATTGAAAGTAGGTTGTATCGAAGAAATTGCTTGGAGACAAGGTTTTATAACAGAGCAACAGTTGATAGATTTGGCTGAACCTTTAAAAAAGTCAGGTTATGGAGAATATCTGTTGGGACTTTTGAAACATAAATTATAGTTGTTTAATTGACTGTTGTCTGTCATTGGAATAGAATATAGAAAATTAGGTAACGGAAAGCAAACTGCAGAAAATACATAAAAACAATTTTTGAAATGACTTATATAGTTTTATTAATTTTATTCATCGGCATTGAATTGATTTATTTCAAAATTGCTGATTATTACAATATTATCGACAAACCCAATAGCCGCTCTTCACATACATCGATTACTTTGCGTGGAGGGGGAATTATTTTTACAATAGCCATTTTAATTGCTTGTTTACTGGGATACGTTTCTTGGACAGTAATGTTAGCAATAGTTTTGGTGGCTGCTATTAGTTTTATAGACGATATAAAGCCTTTGTCACAATTGCCTAGATTTACGTCACATGCCATAGCGATTGGGTTAGTATTTTATGATTTAAATTTATTTTCCCAAACAATTTGGTTTTTACCAATTATTTTTATTTTGTTGATTGGTTGGGTAAATGCGTTTAATTTTATGGATGGTATCAATGGGATAACTGTGTTGTATGCATTTGTTTCTATCCTTAGCTTTTCTTTTTTAGAAATAAATAAAGAGAGCCTTCCTTTATTAATCACAATGGGATTGTCTTGTTGTGTCTTTGGAATTTTCAATGTTAGAAAAAAAGCCAAAACATTTGCAGGAGATGTTGGAAGTATCAGCATGGCGTTGTTTTTAGGCTATTTCATGATTAAAACGATTTTGATTTCGGGTCAAATAGGGTATTTAATCTTTTTATCAGTTTATGGTATTGATGCTGTTATTACTATTTTTACTCGTATCAAAAAGAAAGAAAATATTCTTGAGCCCCATCGATCTCATTTGTATCAGTATTTAGCCAATGAATTAGGCTATTCCCATATTGTAGTGTCTTTATTTTATTCAGGTATTCAATTGTTTATAAATGTTGTGCTGATTTATTTGGACAATAAAGGAATATTGTCTTTTCCCATCGTTGTTTCATTTTTGTTATTTCAAATTATGGTTTACTTATGGGGGAGAAACAAGGTTGTTCAAAAAATTAATTTTGGGAAAGTTTAATGTTTGTTGTAAGTAAAAAAAAAATCTTTTGCCTAAAATACTATTCAATTGAGATCAATTTTTAAGCGGCTTTTCGATATCTCATTTTCGGTATTTGCACTTTCTTTATTTTTTTGGTTATTGATCATAACTTGGTTTATGGCTATTATTGATACGGGAACCAATGGGATTTTTATTCAAGAACGTATTGGACAATACGGTAAAAAGTTCAAAATATATAAATTGAGGACTATGCAAATGACTTCCAATTTAGAAACTTTTGAAATATCTAAAATTGGAAAATTCCTCCGTAACTATAAGCTAGACGAGTTGCCACAAATGATTAATGTTTTGAAAAGTGAGATGAGTATCGTGGGACCAAGACCTGATATTGTAGGTTATTATGACTTGTTAGAAGGCGAGAATCGGAAGATACTTAAATTAAAACCAGGTCTAACCAGTTTGGCATCTTTGAAATATTACAATGAAGAGGAGTTATTGGGTAAACAAGCCTCTTTTTTAGACTATAATGATAAAATTATTTTCCCCGATAAAGTAAAAATGAATTTAGAGTATTATTATAATCAAACTTTTTGTGGGGATTTGAAAATTATAGGAGACACTTTTAAGTTAATATTTAATAGACTTAAAACAGAATTGTAGATAATTTCTATTTTTTTTAAAAAAATATTTGAATAGAAAAGGTTAGTTTATTTAAGAATAAGTAGTTGATGCCCTAATTTATGTATTTTGTCAAAAAGATTTTATTCAATTGTGATAATTCATTTCTGCAAACATTATTATTTGTATTTTTGTTTTCATACTTCGTTTCTTTTTAGAAATTTAAATACCGTATAATATGAATGAAAATTCCATGTATTCTGGATTTTTTTCAAGAGCCAATTTAAGATTAAGCATTCGTAACTTAAGTTATTTACCAAGGTGGATAATAGTTATGATTGATTTTTCAGTTTTGATAGTTACCTTTTTCTTTACCTTGCTTATTTTTAGAGGTACAGGTTTGAAGTATATCAATACAACTCATGATGTATTTTTTATTTTTTGTTTTTTTGGATTTAATATTTTCTTTTTTTGGTTGTTCAGAACTTATTCAGGAATTATTAGGCACTCATCCTATATTGATGCGGTAAAACTTTTGTTTTCACAAATGTCGGTATTGGTGGTGTTTTTGGTTTTTAATTTTGCATATGAGTTATTGTATAATGAGAGAGTATTTTTGACGACGGCACTCTTTATTAATGTGGTGCTTTCTTTTTGTGGTCTATTTTTATACCGTGTTGTTGTCAAGCAAACCTTTGAATTGTATCTTTCCGAGAAAAGCACGACCAAGTTAATACGAACAATCATATATGGAACAGATGCTAATGCTATTTCGGTTGCAAATGCCTTAAAATTTGAAACTCCAACTCGTTTTAAAATTGTTGGTTTCGTTGATAGGAACAATCAGAATGCTTCCAAAAGGATGTTGGATTTACCGATATTGGTTCAAAAGAAAAAATTACCTTCTCTTATGCGTTCTGTAGGGGCCGAAGCTGTAATTATGGCTGATAAAAGTTTGGAAAAGGAAGAGCAACTGATTATAGTGGATCAATGTTTGGAATTTAATTATAGAGTGTATACAGTGCCTTTGATTACCGACTGGGAAAATCAAAAGGAGATTTCCCAAAAGGTAAAGAATATTCAAATTGAAGATTTATTAGAAAGAAAACCAATTGTTCTGGATAATAAGTCTATTTCCAAACAATTGAAAGACAAAACGGTTTTAATTTCTGGCGCTGCAGGGTCTATTGGTAGTGAAATAGTTAGACAGGTTTTGACATTTAATCCTAAGAGAGTGATTATTTTGGATCAAGCGGAAACCCCTTTACATCATTTGAGTCTTGAATTGGAAAAAATACATTCAAAATCAAAGATTCACAATGTCATTGCCGATGTGCGGAATAAGGAAGCAATGAGCAGGGTTTTTAAATTATATAGGCCACAAGTGGTATATCATGCAGCAGCTTATAAACATGTGCCCTTAATGGAGGAAAATCCATCACAAGCGATTTTAACCAATATAGAAGGCACTAAACATTTGGCTGATTTGTCTTGTGAATACGAAGTGATAAAATTTGTAATGGTCTCTACCGACAAGGCGGTTAATCCAAGCAATGTTATGGGAGCGAGCAAAAGGATTGCTGAAAAATATGTGCAATCTTTGCAAATGAAAAACCAAAGTGAGAATAAGCACAATGCTACTAAATTTATTACCACTCGTTTTGGAAATGTTTTGGGCTCAAATGGATCTGTAGTTCCTTTGTTTACGAAGCAAATCGCCAGCGGTGGTCCTGTTACCATTACCCATCCTGATATTATCCGTTATTTTATGACTATTCCAGAAGCCTGTCAGTTGGTTCTAGAAGCAGGTGCAATGGGGAATGGAGGAGAGATATATATATTTGACATGGGTAAACCCGTTAGAATTTTAGATTTAGCCAAAAAAATGATCAAGTTAGCAGGATTTCTTCCTGAAAGAGATATTAAGATTGAGATTGTAGGTCTAAGACCAGGAGAGAAATTATATGAAGAGTTGTTAAACGATACGGCAAAGACAATACCCACTTACCATGAAAAAATCATGATTGCTGAGGAAATTCAAGATGAATTTGAAAATTTGCATGTTGATATTAATGAGTTGATAGGAATAGCCAATTTCTTTGATAATGATGATATTGTTGCCAAGATGAAAGTTATAGTTCCAGAGTTTAAGAGTATGAATTCCACTTTTGAAGTTTTGGATAAATAAGTATTATAAAAATAGATATAGAAAAAGTTTACAGGGATTTCCTTGTAAACTTTTTTGTTTATAATTGTTACTGTTTTAATCGCAAATTCTCTTTTTAAAATTATTACATTTACCCACTTTTATTAAATAAATGGTAATTGTAAATTCCAATTATCATATTTGACCCAATGTCATGAACACTAGAAATACCATAAATAATGATTGGCTGTTTGAGATAACTCCAAAGAACAGGTTCTTCTCTTTGAATTTAAATGAAGTCTGGCAATACCGCGATTTACTGTTGTTATTCGTTAAAAGAGATATCGTTACAGTCTATAAACAAACGGTATTAGGACCGCTTTGGTATTTGATACAGCCGTTGTTCACTTCGATTACTTTTACCATCATTTTTAATACCGTGGCCGGAATCGACACAGGAACAGTACCGCCGTTTTTGTTTAATTTGGCAGGGATTATGGTTTGGAATTATTTTACCTCTTGCCTTACGGGTACATCGGATACGTTTAAAGCCAATGCGGCGATTTTTGGAAAGGTTTATTTTCCAAGAATAATTACGCCACTATCCGTGGTGATTTCGAATTTGATCAAGTTTGGTATCCAGTTTTTTATTTTTGTTGTTTTTTATATTTTCTATTACATAAATGGAGTTTCTTTGAGTCTGAATAGTTCCTTTTTATTTTTTCCTGTTTTAATCATGTTGATGGGGATTTTGGGATTGGGATTGGGGATGTTGATTTCTTCCATGGTAACCAAATATCGTGATTTTAGTTATTTACTAGGTTTTGGAATTCAATTGTTGATGTATTTGTCTGCTGTGATGTATCCTATGGAGTTAATTAAGCAAAAACTTCCAGCCTATGGTTGGTTAGTTGAATACAATCCGTTGGCCTATCTAATTGAAACGGCACGGTTTATGTTGTTGAATGTTGGACAAATATCTGTTTTAGGGCTATGTTATACTTTTTGTGTTACAATGTCAGTTTTTTTTATCGGACTATTAATTTTTAACAAGACGGAGAAGAGTTTTATAGATACAGTTTAGAGAATAGAGAAGTGAATATAGAAATGAGAATTTTGTATGAGCGAATGGACAGCTTACAACTCACAACAAAATAAATGAAAGATATAATATTAAAAGCCGAAAATATTTCCAAGCAATACCGTCTCGGGCAGGTAGGAACAGGCACGCTTAGTCATGACTTGAACCGTTGGTGGCATCAAGTGCGCGGAAAGGAAGATCCTTATCTTAAAATTGGGGATACCAATGACCGAAGCACCAAAGGCTCGAGTGAATATGTTTGGGCATTGAAGGATATTAATTTTGAAGTCGAACGTGGTGAAGTTTTAGGGATTATAGGCAAAAATGGTGCAGGAAAATCAACATTATTAAAAATACTGTCCAAAGTTACCGCTCCCACAACCGGAAGTATCAAGTCTAGAGGGCGTATTGCTTCTTTGCTTGAAGTGGGCACTGGGTTTAACGGCGAAATGACAGGACGCGAAAATATCTTTTTAAATGGAGCTATTCTGGGTATGACCAAAAAAGAGATTGCTTCGAAGCTAGATGAAATTATCGATTTCTCAGGTTGTGAGCGTTATATAGATACACCTGTAAAACGTTATAGTAGTGGTATGACTGTGCGTTTGGCATTTGCAGTAGCGGCCTTTTTAGAGCCTGAAGTTTTAGTGATTGATGAGGTATTAGCAGTTGGTGATGCCGAGTTCCAAAAGAAAGCCATTGGTAAAATGCAGGATATTTCTAGAGGAGAAGGGAGAACGGTTTTGTTTGTGAGTCATAATATGGCTGCAGTAGAAACACTTTGCACACGAGTTATAAGTATGAAAAATGGTAATATTTGCGGAAATGGAAATCCTACCAAAATAATATCAGATTATTTGCAAAGTAGTTCTTTTTCTGAACGTAAAATTAGTTTTGATTCTATCGAAAAAGCCAAAGGCAATGAAAATGTAAAAATTCTTTATGCTGCTATTGAGAATGCATCAACAGGATTTATAGACGATGTTATAGATGTGACTTCGGTTATTGATTTTCGAATGAAAATTGTGAATAGAACTAAACAGGAGCGAATTTCGATAGGATATGATTTGAGAACCATAAAAGGGGATGTGGTCTTTGGTAGTGGTAATAAATTTGATTGCAGCATTGGAAAGATTACAGAATTAATCTGTCAAATTCCTGCTAACTTTTTAAACGATGATGTATATCAAGTGCATGTCTATTTTCATACTGATGGAATGAGTGGTTTGTTTCAGGATATGGAACTATTGACTTTTGAAATAAAAGATATAAAGAGAGAATCTGGTTATTTGAGAAAAGTGAATGGAATAATTAGACCTTCTTTGCCTTGGACAATAAATAAATCCTGAAATGGAAATACTATTTTGCTTAAACAAAAGGATGTTTTATGAAGCAGATTAACAAATTAGACTGGGATTCTGATTTTTTTGAAAAAAGAATAGGTAGTGTTTCATTAGACAATGAAATGCAATTCGATCCAATTGGTTTCATAAATGAGGCAGAACACAATTTTGATCTTGTTTATGTGTTTAGTTATCAAAAAATGCTTTCACTTGAAACGGTTCTTACAGCTAATTTAGATTTAGTAGATATAATGATTACAATGTCAATGCCATTTGATAAAAATCTTCATAAACAAAAAAAATATGATTTTAAAAATGGTCTTACTCAAGAGGAAATTATTGAATGTTATAAAATAGCCGAACAAACTGCTGTAGTTTCAAGATTTTATATTGAAGAAGTTATCGGTCCAGAAAAAACCAAACTTCTTTATAGAAAATGGATTGATAATGGATTTAATAAATTGTTTTCGGATGGCTTATTTCTAGTTGAAGAACTAAATTCAATTATAGGGATTCATTTAATAAAAGTAGATGAGGAAAATAATGTTGGCTATTTTACATTAACAGGAGTTAATCCAGATTATAAAAGATTAGGTATTGGTAGAAAATTATGGGATCAAGCTTTTGGTTTTTTTTCAAATGAAACGGACATAATGATTATTAAGAGTCCATTCTCATTTAGAAATACGGAATCTTTTAATTTCCATTTAAAGATGGGGTTTAATAAAGTTGAAGAAATTAAATATATTTATCACTTTAGGAACAAAAAAAATGATACCCTTTAATAAACCTTTTTTAACAGGAAAAGAAACTATCTATATTGAGCAAGCTGTTCAATCAGGAAAGATTTCTGGTAATGGAATTTTTACCCAAAAATGCCAACAGTTTTTTCAGGACAAGTATGGTTTCAAGAAGTGTTTGTTAACCACTTCTTGTACAGACGCACTCGAAATGACCGCTATGCTCATTAATTGTGTGCCAGGTGATGAAATCATTGTTCCCTCCTATACCTTTGTGTCATCAGCATTAGCATTTATCCGTCAGGGAGCAAAAATTATTTTTGCTGATTCTATGTCTGATCATCCTAATATCGATTGCAATACGATTGAAACGTTAATTACATCAAAAACGAAAGCTATAGTTGTTGTTCATTATGCAGGAACGGCTGTAGATATGGACAAGATAATGGAATTAGCCAATAGGTATAATCTGATTGTTATTGAAGATGCTGCCCAAGCCGTTGATTCTTTTTACAAAGGCAAAGCATTGGGAAGCATTGGTCATCTAGCTGCTTTCTCGTTTCATGAGACTAAAAATATTATTTCCGGTGAAGGAGGTATGTTAGCCGTTAATGACAATCGATTTATGGAGAGGGCTGAAATTATATGGGAAAAAGGAACTAATCGCGCTTCTTTTTTTAGAGGAGAGATTAACAAGTATGGATGGGTAGATACAGGTTCGTCTTTTTTGCCATCTGAAGTGATTGCCGCTTTTTTATACGCTCAGTTAGAGAATTTAGAAGTTATTCAACAAAGGCGAAAAGAAATTTGGAATGTATATTATGAAAAATTGTCTGATTTGCAATTAAAAGACAAGCTAAAATTGCCTAATATTCCGGATTATGCGAGTAATAATGCACATATGTTTTATATATTATGTAAAAGTTTTGAAGAACGTAGCCAGTTAATTCAGTTCTTAAAAAAGCAAAATATACACGCCGTATTTCACTATATCAGTTTGCATAAAAGTGACTATTATACCAAAGAGAATAGTGTTCCTGAATTGCCCTGTTCCGATAAATATACTGATTGTTTATTGAGATTGCCATTCTATTATGAATTAAAAGATGAGCAACAACAAACTATTATAAGATCGATTAAAGATTTTTATAATTATGCTTAATCGGATTATCCATATTGCCCAAGATGAGAAGTTTATTAATTCGGCTTATTTTCAATTTGAAAGTGTTTATCCAAAGCAAAATATTTTTTACATAGTAACTGATTCTGAAGAAAAGGGATTTATTCATGTAAAAGAACAGGAATCTGTTTTTAAAGTTAAATCTTCAGAATTGATTTTGCTAGCAAATGATATTAGAGATAATGATTTAGTTGTTTTTCACAGTCTTGCTTCCCCTTTTTATTCTTTTGTTTTAATACTTCCTAAAAAGATTAAAACGGTTTGGATGTGTTTTGGATTTGAGGTTTATAATGATGCTCGATTTTTTTCAGAGAACAAATTACTCGATACAATAACTCAAAAAACATTTTTTTCAAAACCAGTAACATTCAAATATAGAATTAGAGAAAAAGTTAGACCTTTTTATAGAATTATTAAACCCAATCTGCCTTTGTCAGGGTTTGAAATCAAAAAAAAAGTATTCAATCGGATCGATTTTTTAGGAAGTTCTTTTAAAGAAGAATTTTCCACAATACAAAAGTTAATTGGTGAAAAGAAAGTTTTCTTTTCTTTTTGGTATTATCCATTAGAACAAATTATTTCAATATCGGAAGAATTAATTATTGAGAGACCAAATATACTCATAGGGAATTCAGGATTCAAAACGGGTAATCATTTGGATGTTTTTCACAAGTTAAAAACCATTAAAATAGTTGATAAAAAATTAATTGTTCCTCTGAGTTATGGAAATTCAGAGTATATTGATTTAATTATTAATGAAGGTAAAACTCAGTTTGAAAATATATTTGATCCGCTTTTAGATTTCATATCACTAGAAGAATATAATAAAGTTATAAAACACTGTGGGATTGCTATACTTAATAATCGTAGGCAACAAGCAATAGGAAATACAATTGCTCTATTATGGTATGGAAGCAAAATATTTTTGAGTAATCAAAACCCTTTTTATCTTTATTTAAAGAGAATTGGTATTTATGTTTATTGCTATGAGACAGAATTTAATAGTCAAAGTATAAATGAATTACTAACTTTGGATCAAATAAATGATAATAGATTGATTTTAAAGCAACATTTATCTTCTAAATTGATGCAAAGCGAATTGGAAAAACAAATAAATAGTATTTATGGATAATGTGCTTGTTTCTATAATTATTCCAATCTATAATCGGGAGCATCTTATTGATGGAACACTAGATTTAAGTTGTAGCATTCGGGAAAATAAAATTGTATAGTGGGATTTATTTTCAAATTTATTTATAGTTAAAAGAATCAAAAAGATGAAATTTTCCATTTTAATAGCAAATTACAATAATGGTCATTTTTTTAGTGATTGCTATTGTAGTATAATAAATCAAAGTTATCAAAACTGGGAGGTTATAATTGTTGATGATTGTTCTACTGATAATTCAGTTGCTATGATACAACAAATTATAGGAGAAGATTCTAGGTTTAAACTATTTTTAAATGAGGCAAACAAAGGCTGTGGATATACTAAAAATAAATGCGCAAGCATTGCAAATGGACAGATTTTAGGATTTTTAGATCCAGACGATGCTTTGAAAACTAATGCATTATTTTTAATGGTATCAGCTCATATCGAAATGCCGGATATTTCTTTAATATCTTCAAGATTTGTGTTGGTTGATTTAAATATGAACTTTAAAGAGAAGAGTAGTCAGGGCAATAATATCCCTGAGAGAAAGTCTTATTTAACCTCAAAACAAGGATTGGTTACTCATTTTGCATCTTTTAAAAATGAAAGTTATCGTAAGACTATTGGGAT
>NZ_DASTTN010000278.1:0-4148 GCF_035760125.1 Flavobacterium sp. | reverse complement strand
CGATATAATGTAAAAGACATTGACCCTGCGGAAAATTTTATATTGTCTTTTTGCGAAGATGAAAAAAAGAATCTTTGGATAGGAACAGATGGCGCAGGTTTGAAATATTGGAACAAAAAAAATAATACCTATACTATCTACAATACGACGGCAGCTTCATCTCATAAGATCAGCAGTAATTTTATCACTGGAATAATTAGGGATAATAATAATGATATTTGGGTGTCAACTTGGGCTGGAGGAGTAAACAGAATTAATTCTGCAACCAATGCGATTACCCAGTTTTCATGTTATAATTCATTTACCAAACAGATTGAGAAAAACATCTGGTTTGTATATAAAGATCTTGACGGGGATATTTGGGCCAGTGCGACCAATGAAGGCTCTTTGTATTTATTTGACAGAGTTAAAAACAGTTTTGTGCTTTTTAATAAAACTATTGATAACCTGCAGTGCCTTGTCGAGGCAAGTGACGGTAAGTTTTGGGGCTGTAATTATACATCACTATTGGCAATCGATAAAAAAGACAGAAAATACAAGAAGTACCTTATTGGGAATCCTATAAGGTGCATACATGAGGATAAGGACAAAAATCTTTGGCTGGGTACTCAAGAAGGAGGACTGCTGCTGTTTGACAGGAAAACAAATACGTTTAAAAGGCTGACTACAGATGACGGATTGCCTTCCAATACGATTTTGAGATTGCTGGAAGATAAATCCGGAAATTTATGGATGAGTACTTACAATGGAATCTGCCGATTTGATAAAAAAAACAAAACATTCAGAAATTTTTCGATAAATGACGGACTGCAAAGTAATCAGTTTAGTTTTAATGCCGGTCTGAAATTATCTACAGGAGAATTTCTTTTTGGGGGAATAAACGGTTTCAACTCTTTTTTTCCAGAAGACATAAAAGAGTTTAATCAGAAGAATAATTTACTGTTGACCGATTTTTATCTGAACAATCAACCTATTGAAGAAAGTAAGAACGAATTCATTTCGAAATGGGATTCCGGCAGAATTAAAGAAGTTAACCTGCCTTACGATCAGACTACCTTATCAATAGAATTTGTGGCATTGGATTATAATAATGCCGATAAAATTAATTATGCCTATTACTTAGACGGATGGGATGATCGCTGGAATTATGTAGGTCAGGCCCGAAAGGCAAATTATGCGAAACTGGCAGAAGGCAAGTATATTTTTAAAGTTAAAACAACCAATTTTAGGGGAGGCTGGAACAAAGAAGAAAGCTTGATTACGGTTATTGTCTCACCGCCATGGTACAGATCCTGGTGGGCATACAGCTTTTATTTATTGGCAGGAGCAGGAATTATCTACGCCTACATCCGATATAATAAAAACAAGGAAAAATTAAAGTATCAGGTAAAAATTGCCGAATTAGAAAGGGTAAAGGAAAAAGAAGTTGCCGAAAAGCAGTCATCAATGTTTACCTATATCTCTCATGAGTTCCGTACACCTTTGTCTTTGATTATAAATCCATTAAAAAAGGCGATTAAAAAAGGCAATGTCGAAAATAGTTCTTCGGTAAGTGATTTAGTAATTGCGCATAGAAATGCAAGAAGGCTTTTGAGTTTAGTAGATCAGCTGCTGCTTTTCCGAAAAGCTGAAAATGATGCTGATGAACTCAAAATGTCTGTTATAAATGTCAATAATCTCTGTTATGAAATTTATCAGTGTTTTGTAAATCAGGCAAAAGATAAAAATATTGATTATACTTTTCAGATACCGGAAAACAATATTGAAATAATAGGTGATTACGAGAAAATTGAAATATCCTTGTTTAATCTGATTTCCAATGCTTTCAAATTTACTCCAGCCGGGGGAGAAATCTGTCTTCATTTGTCAGAAACTCAAACTGATGTAATCATAGAGGTTTTGGACAACGGGACTGGAATTGCAGCAGATGATTTGGAAACTATTTTTGAGAAATTTAAAAGAGTGAATTCTAAAGTGCCAGTGGGAGGTAGTTCAGGTTTTGGAATCGGGCTATTTATTGTTAGGTATTTTGTCGAAAAACATAAAGGAACAGTAAGCTGTACCAGCGAAATTGGAAAAGGCAGTACTTTTAAACTGACGTTTTTAAAAGGACAAGATCATTTTGAAGATTTACATATAAGTATTGTTGCTCCAAAATTGAGTCCATTGGTCCAAGAATTAATGACTGATGATGTAGAAGAGATTAATGAAGTATCTGCCAATGCTGCTTCAGAGCAGGAACTGCATAAAGTGATGCTGACAGATAAACGAACGCTTTTAATCATAGACGATAATACTGATATCAGGAATTATCTGATCAGGCTTTTTTCAGATACACATATAATATATAGTGCAGATAACGGAGAGGAAGGTTTGAAACTGACTAAAAAACACATGCCTGACTTGGTGATCAGCGATATTGCGATGGATGTGATGGATGGTCTTGAATTGTGTCGAAAAATTAAAGAGAACAGCAGTTTGTCTCATATTCCAGTGATACTGTTAACTGCGTCCAAAAATCCTGAAACACATCTGCAGGGAATAAGTGACGGAGCAGATGATTATATAACCAAGCCGTTTGATGATGACTTGCTCGTAGCCCGTGTTGAATCGCTGTTGAAAAGCCGAAGCAATTTAAGAACCTACTTTTTGGACAGTATTACGCTCAAAGAAAATACTCAAAAAGTCCCAGCTGAGTATCAGGAGATTTTAAAAAAATGTATTGCTGTTATTGAGGCTAATATTCATAAACGAGACTTTACCATTAAAAATTTTGCCATTGAGATGGGGATGAGTCATAGAACGCTGTACACTAAAATTAAAATTATTTCCGGACAGACATTAAATGCTTTTATACGTTCCATCCGAATAAGAAGAGCTGCCATGTTAATGCTCACCGAAAATATGAATATTGCCCAGGCAAGTGTTGAGGTAGGTTTTGAAGATCCAAAATATTTTAGGCAGCAGTTTGTCAAACTCTTTGGGATGACACCATCAGAATATATCAAGAAGTATAAAAGTTCTTTTAATTCGGATCTAAATATTATAAAATAAACTTTGGCAGGTTACACTTGGCTTTTGTATTGAAGACGGTATTCGCGCGGTGATATTTCCATAACCAACCTGAAAGATTTTGAAAAATGAAACGGGTCATAATAGCCCAATTGATAAGCGATCTCTTTTATTTTCATATTGCTGAACTGCAAAAGGGAGCAGGAATTCTGAACCTTTAGCTGATTGTAATAATCCATAGGGGTAAATGATGTTTTTTCTAAAAATAAAGCACCAAAATAAGAACTCGAATAGCCGACATGCTGTGCAATATCATGAAGCGTTATTTTATTTGTCAGATTGTTTTTCATGTAAATGATACTCATGGGTATTACATCTAAAACTTCTGTATCTGCTGTTTTTATTTTTAAAAACTGATCTGTGTATTTTATACTGGCAAGAAAATGCTGCAGACAAATACTGGAATATTCTAAGTTATCGGGATTGAAACCCATTTCTAGATTCTGATATATTTCTTCGAATAAGTTTAATCTGTCTGTTGATCGGCTGTCGTTTAGATTTAAAATTTTCCCGGAAACAGCAGCATGTAAAGAGTTTGAAGTTCCTTTAAAATGTAACCAATAAATGCTCCATGGCTTTGATATTTCGGCTTCATAGCTATGCGCTTTGTGTGCAGGAATAATAAATGCCTGATCTTTAGTAAGCGAAAATTTTTCATTTTCAAAAGTTATAAACCCTTTTCCGCTTTCACAATAAATAAGAATGTTTTCAAGTGCGCCTTTTGACCGTTTCCGGAAATGATATTTTGCATTCGGGTAATACCCAATATGTGTGATGAAAGCGTTTTTTGTCAGTTCATTTTCAGACTGAAAGTTTCGCACGCTGTAAGGAACAACGATTGCTCTTTCGCCTTTAAATCCATCTGCTATTTGATCCATAGTAAGGTTATGATTAATTTTAAAAGAAAAACCATAGGGTATTAAAAAACAAATTTATGAAATAATGCAATCAATGAGAAATCATGGTAATATACATATTCTGCAGTAATGTTACTTAAAAATAGGTATTATGACACAGTTTTAAATTTTTAGTCAGATATTTTATCAATTATTATTTGTGAATTCATTAAAATTAAA
>NZ_DASTTN010000277.1:0-9368 GCF_035760125.1 Flavobacterium sp. | reverse complement strand
ATTGTTTTGCGGGATTATAAAAAAACTACTCTACCTTCCCTTTCGGAAAGAGCCACTATTATTATAGAAGGCATTGCTTATGAAGAGGATCTTACTTCGGGTGGCGCCGCAGATTTGCCTGATGCCTTATCGGGGAAAGTGTGTACGCTCGATTACAAAACCTTGCGCCATCCAGGGCATTATGCGTGGGTGCAAGAACAACTTATTGTTTTAGGGGATACTCCTGACACCATTAAAAGGCTACAAGAAAAAATGGAAGCTGTAATACCTCACAATGAGGATGATCAAATTGTGTTGTATGCTGCAGTTGAGGGTAAAGATGCGACAGGCATTTTGCGCAGACGGGAGATTGCAAAGCGTATTTTTTCTCAAAAAGTAGGAAAACATAAATTGAGAGCCATCCAGACCACTACGGCAGCACCGTTAGTACAAGCAGCACAACTCCTTCTCGAAACTCCTCACAAGGGGATAGTCCTGCAAAGCCAAATAGATCCAATACCTTTTTTAAACGGGAATTATATCCTGCCTGTTTATGGAAAAGTGTAAATACTTAACCAAAACTGACAACTGTACTGCGTGCTTTTAATACTTTGTTTTAACAGTGTTATAAAATCATAACCTGCACGGAAAAAGTAAGGAGACTTTTATCATATTTTCGGTTTTTAAGAGTTTTAAAAAAAAAACGCAAAGTCATGAGACTTTGCGGAGTGTGGGAGGTTGCTTTGTTCCTCGCAATGACTTTGATTGTGCTTTTGTATTCCTAACTCAGTCTCATTTTAGTGTCCGTTAAAAAAAGCCAACATTGCTTTTAATGCATCTTTCGAGTGCATTTTTTCGCCATTTTCAAGCGATTCTTTTGCTGCTATTGCTGCTCTTTCACGCATATTGAATTCATAGAAAGAAATGGCTTCCTGCACCGTATTGTGTTTATCAGAAGTAAGGAATTCACTTAATTCCAATGCATCAAGCATAGCCATATTTGCACCTTCACCGGCAAAAGGAGGCATTACATGTGCAGCATCACCAATGATTGTTAAATTAGGCGAAGCTTTCCAGTTTTGTTTTAAAGGCATGCAATAAATAGGCCGGGGAATAAAAGGCACCGTAACATTTTCAAATAGTTCGTGCCAGATACTGTTCCATTCGGGATATTCTTTTTTAAACCATTCCAACATTTGTGTTTTATCTGAATAATCCAGATCATTGTTTGTAGCCCAATTTTCATCAGCTTTAAAGCTTGCGTAAAAACCAAGATCGCCACCACCTTTTTGTCCAAGCAATAAATTTTTTGTATTTCCAAAGGCCATTATTTTTCCGCCATCTATTAATGAATCGATATGAGGCGTTGCTTTTTTGGACTGATAAATATTGCCCTCAAGCATCATTATACCCGAATAGAATGGTTTGATGTCTGTGATATAAGGTCGAATTTTAGAATTGGCACCATCAGAACCGATAACAATATCTGCGTAAACAGATGGGCTGTTTTTGAAATGTAGCAACCAACCTTCATTTTTTTCTTCCATTGAAATAAAATGACTGTCCCAAACTACTGTTTCGGGATGTAATGATTCCAGCAATAGTTGCCTTAATGAACCACGATCTATCTCAGGACGAAAATATTCATTGTCAAAATCTTCATCACGATTCGTCTCGTGGTCACTGTAAAAGATTTCTGCCAGTTCGTTTACGATTAGCATTTTATCTGCCGCGCGCAGGAAATTATTTCTAAATTCGTTAAATAACTCTGCTTTATGAATGGCGGCTAATCCCGATCCGTCATGCAAGTCCAAAGGTGATCCTTGCACTCGTGCATTTTTGTTTAAATCTCTTTCGTACACTTTTATATTTACGTTTTGCAATTGTAAAAGTCTTGCCAATGTAAGTCCGCCTGGACCGCCGCCTATTATAGCAACTTGCTTATTTTCTAGTAACATTCCGTCTAAGTTTTAAATTAATTTTATTCCGTTTGGCTTATCAGCCTTGGGTCGGGACAAAATTATTGTTGTTTTAGAACGGATAATAGTATAAATCGGTCATCTTTATTTTTTAATAATTCGCTCGGAACTACGCCTGAAAATTTTTTTATTTCTTTTATGAAATGGGTTTGATCCGTGAAGTTTAGCTCCGGAAAAAGTTTGCCTTTCGCAATATGTTGTAAGGAAGCCTTAAAGCGTAAAATTTTACAAAATGCATTTAATGAAAGACCGAATTGTTTATTGAAATAACGGTTGATCTCCCTGCTGCTCCAGGATATTTCTTCTGAAAGTTCTTTTACTTTCATTTCGCCGTTTGTGACATAAATTAATTCAAAAAGTTTGCGCTTTCTTTCGTCAATTTTATCAGGTAAAAGGGTGTTTATTTTTTTTGCTATTTTTTTTAGAAATGCATCAAAATCTTTTAAATCATCGGCATTAAAATCCCAAAAGGCTGTAGGTAAATTTTTTGCGCTATTTAAAAGATCTGCTATAGAAGTTTGTAAAAGATATTCAACCCCAAGCGGTTTAAAACTAATTTTAAAAGCAATTGTGTGTGGCGGAATATTTCTTTGTTCAGGTACCGTTTCCAAACCAATAAGTATAATCTGAAAAGGTGCTGATTCAGATTGCAAAAAAAACAAATCAACTCTTCCGTCAGGCATCAGAATCACTTCTTTTTCCCTGTCTGATTGGTTATGAAACATTCCGATATTTTCCACAAAGTCAGCAATCGACTCGTCCGGAAGGATGAATTTGTAGTAGAAGTCATTGTTCATGTTGTCGTTTGATTGTGTGTTGTTTGCTACACAAATGTTCAGCTTTGCAACGACAAAACCAAATTTATAACAAAATGTTGAAGTTTTCTTGAAAAGGAAATCATATCAGAAGTTGGATGCTTCGCATTCTATGCGTAATAATGATTTTCACTTCTTTTTAATTATAGAATGCAAAGCATCGTAAACTTTCAAAGAATATTTTTCAGAGTGGGGTTTTGTTCTTTCGGTTTTGTTTATCACCAAGTCGAACATGCAAAAAGAAGTTGAAGTTTTTCCAAAAAGGCACTTGCTTAAATCCAATGTTAGTGGATTTTTGAATTAATTCTAGTATTCTTTCCAATGTTTTTTACCGCTCTTTGCCTTTTCATATTCTTCCTTGCTTAAAATATTCTCATCAAGAGTCATTTCCGTCGCACAATAATTTTTAAAAAACTCTTCAAGTCGTTTCTTAACTATTAGGACTTCATCATTAATATAGTTTATGTCAATATTTATACAGAGAGCACCTATCAAGCCATAATCATTTCTATAGATTGGAATTGTAGTACATTTAAATCTTCTTGAACCTATATTTAATTCATAATTTAACTTGTCTTCTTTTAGTTCCTTTCTTTTTTTTAAATCAAGTACGAGCATTGTTGTACCCATTCCTATTTTCCTTCCTGTAACTTCGCCGTTTTCTATTTCTATAATAGAGCGTGAAGGATTCATTAGGTTGTGTAGAAGGATTTCTATCCCCATATTCTTGAATGTTAAGCCTAAAAGATGGACAATACGTTTGTAGTTTTCAAGAAATTCATTATTATCAAATTCAATTTTAGATCCTTGATAAATATGATATAATTTTTCGTACTGTTTTAATTCAACAGTTTCCAATTGATTTCTGACATTATTTTGTTCCCCAATGAAGATGAGTTGGCGTGCGGCTATATAATCTTTGTTTTTCAAGAAATAATGAACAGCAAGACGAAAATCCTTAATGCTAAATTGAGGAAAATTATTTTTATCTTCTTCAAATGGGTAAAAATCATATTCGTCAAGGTTTTTTCCTTTTTCTTTCCATCTTTCCCTATACTTACCCAAAAAGTAACCACCGATTACCAATAATAAAGAAACAATTACCTCTGAAAGTACAGGCACTAAAACAGAATGTTCAATATTTATTTCCAGTAACATAATAAAAAATTTAGACTATTAATTTACGAAAAAATATTTATATAATTTGAATAATCTAAATGCTCGCTACCGTTCCCCTGCGACAATTCGTTTGGGGTTGAGTTAAGTCTTGTTTGCGGATTTTTAGTTAATTTCTGCTTTCCTTTGAATAAATTTATTGTTTTTATCTAATATAACCTCTTTTGATTTGGGGATTTTACACAAAATTACAATTGCTTTTTTTAAGCAAAAATTTATAGCACCAGTAGTAGTTAGTGTAAAGCTTTTTTGGAACTAAATTTATATAAATGATAAAAATTACACAAAGCCACCCATTTTTGGGTAGCTAAGCATAACAAACATTATTTAGTTAATTCTTCAAAAACATAACCTAATACCAGATGGATGTAATAATGTTTTGAGGTTTTGTGTTTTCAAAAGTAAGTTCTTTTTATGCAGACATTTTACGGAAAACCGTAATCGCTGTTTTTTAGCGCAAAATCTCTAGCCCTGATAGAAGCGGCATCCTTTTTATCCGTCTCGTCCCTAAAGACGAGACGGATAAAAAGATACAGCGAATAGCAGGAAACGGCTCCTGAAAAAATGAAAATCACCCTTAAATTATCTTAATTATATTCTGGTTGCCGTAAATTGTAAACTGAATACTTTTTTTGTACTTTTGCAGACCGAAATGAAAGAAAGTTTTTTAGCAGGTTAAAAAACTGTTATCAAGGGTTCGGTAAGCCTTTTGGCAAAAATAAATAGACAAGAAATAAAGAAATATACAGATGTTAGATAGACTCCAATATGTAAAACAGCGATTTGATGAGATTTCGGATTTGATTATTCAACCGGATGTTATAGCTGATCAAAAACGGTATGTGCTGCTTAACCAAGAATACAAAAGTATTAAGAACTTGGTTGAAAAGCGTGAAGAATATATTTTGGTATTGGCCAATATAGAGGAAGCCAATGAAATTATCGCCGACGGTAGTGATGCTGATATGGTAGAAATGGCCAAAATGCAACTTGACGAAGCCAAAGAAAGATTGCCGCAACTGGAAGATGAGATTAAATTTATGCTGATCCCTAAAGATCCAGAAGATGCAAAAAACGTAATGGTGGAGATTCGTGCCGGAACGGGTGGAGACGAAGCCAGTATTTTTGCTGGTGATTTGTTCCGTATGTACACTAAATACTGTGAAGGACAAGGATGGAGAACATCGGTTGTGGATATGAACGAAGGTACTTCGGGTGGTTTCAAAGAGGTGATTTTTGAGGTAACTGGAGAAGATGTTTATGGAACTTTGAAGTTTGAGGCAGGAGTTCACCGTGTGCAACGTGTTCCTCAAACTGAAACTCAGGGACGTGTGCACACATCGGCAGCGACAGTTATGGTACTTCCAGAAGCGGAAGAATTTGACGTTCAAATTGATATGAACGATGTTCGTGTGGATTTCTTCTGTTCATCAGGACCTGGAGGACAATCGGTAAATACTACGAAATCGGCAGTTCGTTTGACGCACATTCCAACTGGATTGGTGGCACAATGTCAAGATCAAAAATCACAACACAAGAATAAAGATAAAGCTTTGACGGTTTTGCGTTCTCGTTTATACGAAATGGAATTGGCCAAAAAACAAGCTGAGGATGCTACCAAACGTACTTCTCAAGTAAGTTCTGGTGACCGTTCGGCTAAGATTCGCACCTACAATTATGCTCAAGGGCGTGTGACTGATCACCGTGTTGGGTTAACATTATATGATTTGGGTAACATCATGAATGGTGACATCCAGAAAATTGTAGACGAGCTAGCATTAGTTAACAATATGGAAAAATTAAAAGAAGCAAGCGAGGTTTTCTAAAATTTGCTCTGTTTGTTTTACAAGCACTTAATTGGATAGAACCAATTAGGTGTTTTTTTTGTGTTGTCCCCAGTTTAAATGAATTAAAATCTTATTAAAACAATCATAATATTATATTAACCTTAAATCAATTTGATGAAAAAATCATTACTATTTTTAATTGTTCTATTTTCAATTGCACAAGCAAATGCCCAGTCATATATGGGGTATATGCCTGATAATTATGCAGGAGTGCAGGGAGTACTTTTTAATCCAGCTTCTATTGTTGATTCTCGTTTTAAAACAGACATTAATATATTTTCAACCAGTAGTTCCTTAAACAATGATTACTACGGTCTAAGTTTATTTGATTTATCGAAAAGCTCTTATGATGCAGGTAAAGAAGGTAAAAGAACACCAACTAAAAACAATGGTGGAATTGTATATTCTGATGTGATGGGACCTTCATTTATGTTTAATATTGCTCCAAAACATGCAATCGCTATTTATACAAGAGCGAGAGCTGTTGTAAATGCTAATGATGTAAATGGACATTTATACGATCAATTGAAAGATGGTCTGGATGATGCATCTGATTTTAATATTCTTGTGGGAAGTCCAAATGCAGTTGGACACACTTGGGCTGAGGTTGGTGCATCTTATGCTGCTGTTTTATGGCAAAGTAAACAACACTTTCTAAAAGGAGGTTTCACTGCCAAATATTTGGTTGGAGGAATCAATTCTTACATGAAAGGAGATAATGTTACATCAGCATTTAATCAAACGAACGATCCATTAACAAGTACTTTGGCAACTACCGGTTCACTTACCATTGGAAGCAGCCAAGATTTTATCACTGGGGACGAGGATGTGAAATTCGACTCTAATTCTAAAGGTTATGGTGCTGATTTTGGTTTAGTGTATGAGTGGAGACCCGATTATGAGTCTTATGATTTGGACAAAGCCAAAGCAGTTGACAATAACTTTAGAGACTTGAATAAATATAAATTGCGTTTTGGATTATCGATTACAGACATCGGATCTATTAAATACAATAATTTAAAAGAAGATTTCTATAATATTAACGGCGTGGTTACTCAACAGGATATTGATGATGCCGATAATTTGGGAGATTTTTTGGAGGCTCATTATGGAACTCCTATCACAACGTATAAATCAATAAAAGCTAATTTGCCTACGGTAATGCACGTTGATGCCGATTGGAATATGTACAAGAAATTCTATTTGAACTTAAATGGAAATCTTAGTTTAATAGAGAAATCTGCTCTAGGTAAAACGAGTTCAGCAAATACATGGATTTTGACACCACGTTATGAAACAAGATGGTTTACATTCTCTCTACCAATAAATTATATGGAATATAGCGGAATGCAGGTAGGTACTGGATTGCGTTTTGGACCTTTGTTTGTTGGTTCTAGCTCATTAATTACTAATGTGTTTTCTAAGCAATCAAAAGCAGCAGATGTTTATTTTGGTTTCAAAATTCCTGTGTATGAAAAGAAATTTAAAGATACGGATGAGGATGGAGTTCTAGACAAAGAAGATTCTTGTCCAACTGTTGCTGGTCCTGTTGAAAACAAAGGTTGCCCTTGGCCAGACACCGATGCAGATACTGTAGTTGATAAAGATGATAAATGTCCAACCGTTGCAGGTCCTGTTGAAAATAAAGGATGCCCATGGGGTGATGAGGATAAAGATACTGTTTTTGATAATGTTGATGCTTGTCCAACCGTTGCAGGTCCTGTTGAAAACAAAGGATGTCCATGGCCAGATACAGATGGAGATTCAGTTCTTGATAAAGACGATAAATGTCCAAACGAAAAAGGGTTGGTTGCCAATGCAGGTTGTCCTGAGCTTGATGCAGATAAAGATGGTGTGACAGATAAAGAGGATGCTTGTCCTACTGTTGCTGGACCAGCAAGCAATAAAGGTTGCCCTGAAGTAACTCAAGAAGCACTAAAAGAGCTTAAAGTTCAAGCAAGAGCTGTATTTTTTGTAACAGGAAAAGCGGTTTTACAAAATGCTGACAAAGGACAAACTGATGGAAGATTGGATGCGATTAAAGAAATTATCAAAAACTATCCAAATGCTAAATTCTCTATCGAAGGGCATACGGATAATGTAGGAAATCCTAAAGCAAATCAAAAACTATCTGAGGCTAGGGCCAAAGTGGTTATGGATGCTTTAATTACCAAAGGTGTTAATCCAGAAAATTTAACGTATAAAGGATTTGGAGCTACGAAACCTGTTGCAAGTAATAAAACGGCAAAAGGAAGAGCTGAAAATAGAAGAACCGAAGTGATACACGTAGGGACTATATACGAAGGAAAATTATAATTTTTAATTCTAAAAAAAAGCCGTTCTTAATTGAATGGCTTTTTTTATTTTTGCATGCCGCTAAGAAGAAAATTATTTCTCATAAATTAATAGTGATTTAAAAAAAATAGAGATGACGACACAAGAATTAATCCAACAAATTAAAATTAAAAAATCATTTCTATGCGTAGGTTTAGATGTGGATTTAAATAAAATTCCAAAGCATTTATTGGAGACTGAAGATCCTATTTTTGAATTTAATAAAGCCATTATTGATGCTACACATGATTTGGCAGTGGCTTATAAACCTAATATAGCATTCTTTGAAGCCTATGGAATAAAAGGATGGATGTCATTACAAAATACAATTAACTATATCAACGAAAAACATCCTGAGATTTTTACCATTGCCGATGCCAAAAGAGGTGATATCGGGAATACTTCATCGATGTATGCCAAAGCTTTTTTTGAAGATTTAAATTTTGATAGTGTAACTGTTGCTCCTTATATGGGAAAAGATTCTGTTGAGCCTTTTCTAGCTTTTGAAAACAAACACGCCATTATGTTGGCTTTGACTTCCAATGAAGGGGCATTTGATTTTCAGACTTTACAGGTTAACGGTAAAGAATTGTACAAACAGGTATTGGAAACATCCAAAACTTGGAAAAATTCTGAAAATTTAATGTATGTGGTTGGCGCTACCAAAGCCGAATATTTTACCGAAGTTCGTAAGATTGTACCGGATAGTTTCTTGTTAGTACCAGGTGTTGGTGCACAAGGCGGAAGTCTTTCTGAAGTATGTAAATATGGAATGAATGACAATGTTGGATTGCTAATCAATTCTTCTCGCGCTATTATTTATGCTTCGAATGGAATTGACTTCGCTGATGTAGCCAGAGCCGAGGCTTTGAAAATGCAACAGGAGATGGAAGAGATATTAAGCACAAAATAATATAATTTTTTTCGCATAGATTTAGCTCATTATAATTATTTCTTTGGATTCGCGGATTTTTAATTCACAAATTCGCAGATATTAATTTGTGAAATCTGTGTTTAAAAAACTTAGTGAACTTTGCGTAAACCCTTGCGTACTTTGCGATTAAATTAAATGAAACAATTCACTGACCAACTCGGAATTATCCACATTTTTGATTCTTCTCCCAAGCGGATCGTTTCTCTTGTGCCTTCTCAAACCGAATTGTTGTATGATTTGGGTTTGGAAGACAGTATAGTTGGAATCACCAAGTTTTGTGTGCATCCATATCATTTTAAGTCTA
>NZ_DASTTN010000276.1:0-25285 GCF_035760125.1 Flavobacterium sp. | reverse complement strand
ATTTGAGGATCATACATGGTTCTATTCTTAAATCCTCCATAATTAAACGCTCGGGCGATTCCAATTGCCCCTATGGCATCCAAGCGATCTGCATCCTGGACGATATCCAATTCGATAGAAGAGAATGTCTTTTCGGTTTTTCCACCTTTAAAAGAGATGTTATCTATAATTTGGATAACATGGGAAATAATAGTTTCCGAAACGTTTTCACTTTCCAAAAACTCACGAGCCACTTTTGGCCCCACTGTTTCGTCACCAGCGTGAAATTTACTGTCGGCTATATCATGTAGCAAGGCACCGAGTTTAACAACGGTTTCGTCACAGTTTTCTCCTCTGGCTATTAATAATGCATTCTTATACACCCTTTGAATATGAAACCAATCATGACCTCCTTCTGCGTTCGCTAATTGTTCTTTTACAAAAAGAATTGTTTTATTTATCAAATCTAGATTACTCATTTGCTGTTTACCTTTATAAAAAAAAAGCTGATTTTTAAAGTCTAAACCTCAAAAATCAGCAATATCATTTTAATTTTAAAAATCTTAATCGTTAATCAAAATCTACAATCTTGCTGGCTCTACCCATTTAAATTGGAATGATTCACTAGGAATAACCAATCTTTCAGAGATTTTTGCCATTCTAGCCGGTAATTTCATCAAGTAATCACGTGCTTTTTCAGCTTCGTCTGTTAAACCTGCAATTTTATCAATTTCCCATTTGTCAATTAATTTTTGCATGATCTCCACATAGTCGTTTGCGGTATAAACCCCAATACGTTGTGCCGAATCTGAAAAATGTTCGAAAGCGGAGCTGATTTTATTCCCTGACTCTCTCAAGAAATGAGCTGGCATAACAATTTTGGCTTTCATCATGTATTGAAAAGCAAGCATCATTTCGCTTGGATCAATTTTAAAAATTTCTGTTACAAAATGGCTGTAAGCATGATGATGGCGCATTTCGTCACCTGCAATCATTTTACACATTTTTGATAATTTTTTATCCCCATAACTTTTTGCCAATTGTGACACTCTGTTGTGAGAGACATAAGTCGCTAACTCTTGGAAGCTCGTATAAACAAAGTTTTTATACGGATCTCTACCCGTTCCAATATCAAAACCATCATTGATTAAGTGTTGTGTGGTCATTTCGATTTCACGCATGTTCACACGACCCGACAAATACAAGTATTTATTCAACAAATCACCGTGACGATTCTCTTCTCCAGTCCATTGGCGAACCCATTGGGCCCAACCGTTTCTCTCCAGATTATCCACACCTTCCACTTCCATCAACCAATTTTCATAAGTTGGCAAAGCTTCTTCGGTAATCATATCCCCTACCATAGCTACCCAAAAATCATAAGGTAAATCTTTTGAGATTTCTCTAAGTTCTTTTACTTCTTCAAGGAAATTATCGCTTTCAGAATTGGGTAAAAAGTCAGAAGGTTGCCAAATTTGCTCTACAGGTATCAAGTATTGATCAACAAAACTTTCCACCTTATTTTCTAGAAATTGCATTACTTCTAGACGAATGTTTTTTATAGACATTATTTATAAATTATTAAATTTTTATTCCGTTTACGACTGCTGATTCAGTCTTTTGCATGATATCTTTAAACTCAAAATCCTTTACAGCGAATGCTTCATGCACTACAAAGGTAATATGATTTCCTAAACCATATGGAAAAGTTCCGTATTTTAAGAGTTTCCACGAATTATTTATACTTATAGGAACAATATAAGCCGATGGCGCATTCTTACATAAAATCTTCAGACCCGTTTGTGCAAATTCCTTTGGTACTCCATTGCGACTTCGCGTTCCTTCAGGAAAAATCACAGCCGAACGTTTGTGCTTTTCAATATAATCTGCAATTTTTTTGATAGCTGGTATGGCTTGTTTTGGATCTTTTCTATCTATAACTACGGAACCTCCATGACGCAAATTATAAGAGACACTTGGAATTCCTTTTGCTAACTCTTTTTTACTCACAAACTTAGGATGAGATCTTCTCAAAAACCAAATCATCGCTATAATATCATACAAACTCTGATGGTTTGCCACAAAAATGACAGGCACTCCTTTTGGTATACTTTCTCTATTTTCAAAACTAAAAGTCGTACCTAAAATAATAACGATTTTTAGTAATATAAAATTCAGATAATCAACACTTTTCTTATGCGCTTGATATCCAAATACGTGTAAACAAAACCACTGAATGGGGTGAAAAATTACCAAAGTCAATAGAATTAACACTAAAACAATAAAAGATAAGGGATACGAAATTAACTTTTGCATACTATTAAATTTGGCACAAAAGTAAGAAATATATTTTTAGGTCTATTTATAACTCCAGCAATTAATCCATTCCTATCTAATTATTTGTAATACATGAATTTACAAAATTTTAATCATAATTAGTCATAACAAAAAAGATTTTTTTGCCACAATCGTAAACCCAGCTACATCCAAAACGGACTGTTGTATGACTGCACATTAATTGTACCTTTGTCCATGTTATAACTCAGTGTATTTAATAAAAATGAACTTCACCTATCCCAAAAACGAAAAACTCAAAAGCAAAATAGCCATTGGATTATTATTTACCGAAGGTAAATCTGTATCAAAATATCCTTTGCGATTGGTTTACAATCCGGGAACTTTTGGCGAAGGCGAAAAAATAAAAATGGGAGTTTCGGTATCCAAAAAATATTTCAAAAAAGCGGTTGACCGTAATTATTTCAAACGAGTACTGCGCGAAACTTATAGGCTGAATAAACATTTACTCATAGACAATCTTGATCAACCCTACTCTTTTATGTTTTTTTACCAAAGTAAAGACCGCTTGTCCTACGAGGAAATCAATACCAAAACCATACAGCTGTTTGAGAAATTTATGTTGCAAATGAAGACCGTAAGCGAAAACAAAGAAAAATAAAAGTCCTCAAAAACGAATATTCATTATTTGTTAAAAATAAATTAACTCCACTCTTATTGACCAAGGTGTTGCATTTAATTCTTATTTTAGTACAATATAAACTAGCCCATTGAAAATGAGAACCAATTTTTTCCAAAAAAAATTCATTATTCCAGTTGTTGCCTCTGCCTTTTTATTTGTGGGGGTAAGTTTCAAAGACGACTATTTTGAGATAGCCAAACAATTGGAAATTTTCACGACGCTATTCAAGGAATTGAACAAAAATTATGTCGACGAAACCACTCCTGCTGAGTTAATGAACAACGCCGTCAAAGGAATGCTTAGTTCACTTGATCCGTACACCGTTTATTTTAACGAGCAAGAAGTACTCAAATTCAAAATCAACAATACGGGTGAATATACCGGAATTGGGGCATTAATAACCCGAAAAGATGACAAGCTAATCATAAAAGAGCCTTATAAAAATTTCCCTGCCGATAAAGCGGGACTTAAAGCTGGCGATGAAATTATTCAAATAGGCGACACACCTTTGGCCGATTTCAAAGATGATGCTTCACAGTTATTAAAAGGTTCCAAAAACACCAAAATCGATATCAAATACATTCGACAAGGCAAGACTAGTTCGACCGTAATTGTATTGGATGAAGTCGAAATCAAATCAGTTCCTTATTTTGCTAAAATTGATGACAAAACAGGTTATATCGTATTGGATCACTTCAACAGAAAAGCATCAACTGAAACCAAAGAAGCATTGGAACAATTAAAAAAAGAAGGTGCCGAAAGAATTGTATTGGATCTAAGAGGAAATCCAGGTGGATTATTGAACGAAGCGGTAAATATCTGCAATCTTTTTGTTGCTAAAAATGAGATTATTGTTACGACAAAGTCAAAAATAGAGAAACATAACAACACCTACAAAACATCCAAAGAACCTATAGACACTACTATTCCATTGGTGATTTTAGTTAACGGACGAAGTGCTTCCGCATCCGAAATTGTTTCAGGAGCTTTACAAGATTTGGATCGTGCAGTAGTTTTGGGGAGTCGCAGTTTCGGAAAAGGGTTGGTTCAACGACCTGTAGAATTAACCTATGGCACACAGCTTAAAGTAACGATTTCCCGTTATTACACCCCTTCGGGAAGATGTATTCAGGCACTCGATTATGCACATAAGGACAAAAACGGCGTGGCCACAAGAACCGATGCCAAAAACTACAACGCTTTTAAAACCAGAAAAGGACGAACTGTTTATGATGGTGGTGGAATTTTACCGGACATTGAAATGGAAGAAACCAAAACCAGTCCGATTGCCAATGCACTATTAAAAAACGATGGTATCTTTAATTATGCAACTTATTATTATTACAAAAACCCGAATTTAGGAACAAAAATCCCAGTGATTACCGATGCTGATTATGCCGATTTCAAACAATTCCTAAAAACCCAAAAAATAACTTTTGATACCGAAACCGAAGTTGCTTTAAAAAACACTTTAACAACTGCCAAAAAAGAAAAACTGGATGAAGCAATTGCACTGGAGTACCAACAACTACTAACTGCACTTCAGAAATCTGAAAATGCATTATTGGATAAAAACCAAAAAGAAATTAAAGGTTTATTGCTCGACGAAATCATCAAACGCTATCAATATCAAGAAGGTCTTTATGATTATTACATCAAAAACAACGCTGAAATCAAGAAAGCCGTTAGCATTTTAAACACTACGACTGAATACAATTCAATTTTGAAAATTTGATACAAAAACCATCTAATGATGAAATAAAGTTGGGTTATTTTCGGTCTTATATGTGACCAAAAATAACCCAACTTTATATTTATATAACTACTCAAATAGCAGACCAAATCAATTTCTTTAATTTATCAAAACCTCCGGACGTGCAACCAAAAGACTGTTGTGAACAATTTCCAGTAACTTTTTAAATTGATAACGTTACTTATATTTAGAAAAACTAAAAGTCCTTTTCTGGGATTCTAAGTTTAATCAAGGTTCTGATTTCACTTTACTCCTCTTTGTCGTTTAGTTTACGCTCCAATTCTGCCTGAAATTCTTCCATCACAGGTTTCATTGTACTTTCAGGAATATCTGCAATTCGAATGTACATTAATCCATCAATAGCATTGTTGAATAAAGGGTCAACATTAAAAGCAACTAGTTTTGCATTTTGCTTGATGTACTTTTTAATCAGCACCGGAAGTCTTAAAATTCCTGGTTCCAATTCGTCTATAAGTTTATCAAATTTATTTAAATCAGCTTCCGCTTCATCAAAAATAAAATCCTTGTCGGCATCTTTTAATTTGACCTTGAATTCTTTTTTAGGATGGATATACTGCGCAATATATGGGTCATAATAGTGCGATTTCATGAATTCAATCATCAATGATTTCGAAAAATCCGAAAATTGATTACTGATACTTACCCCACCCAATAAATATTTATGTTCTGGATAATGTAAAGTTGTGTGTATAATTCCTCTCCATAATAAGAATAACGGCATTGGTTTTTGCTGATATTCCTTAATGATAAAAGCTCTACCCATATCGATAGATTTACTCATCATATCATGCAATTCGGGCTCAAAGCGGAAAAGACCGTTCAAATAGAAACCTTCAATACCATATTTTGGGTAAATATGAGATCCCAATCCCATGCGGTAAGCACCGGCAATTTGCTTAGTGTCATCATCCCACAAAAAGAGGTGGCGATAATATTTGTCGTATTTATCAATATCAATGGATTCATTCGTTCCTTCACCAACTTCTCTAAAAGTAATTTCACGCAAACGCCCAATTTCATGGAGGATATTCGGAATTTGTTTGGCTTCGGCAAAAAACACTTCGTAATTTTTACTTTGCAAAAGACGTAGGTCTGCTACTCTCAAAGCTTCCACTTCGGCAATCATTTTGTCGGTACTGGCGGGAGTAACAATCTTTTTTGGAGGTTTTGGAGGAATTAAATTGGCCGCATTCAAAAAATTGTTCTCTTTTTCAAAAGGATTGGCCAGCATATAAGTTTTCTTTCTCAAGAATTCCGTGTAATCCTCAATCGATTTGTATTCGTTTTGTTCGGCAACCGAAATTGGTTTTCCAACACGTACCTTGATAATTCGGTCTTTCTGGGTCAATAATTCCGAGGGTAATTTTGCCGTTCTTAGAGTGTCATTTATTTTGGAAAGAAAATAAAACAAACGACTGTTTTTGGCGTGAAAATAAATAGGAACCACTGGAACTTGCGCTTTTCGAATTACTTTTATAGCGCCTTCTTCCCAAGCTTTGTCAACTACTAATTTACCGTCTTTATAAGTAGAAACTTCACCTGCAGGAAACATTCCCAATGGTTTACCATCTCTAAGATGACGCAACGTTTCCTTAATCCCTACCACACTGGACTTAGCGTCTTTGTGGTTTTCAAATGGATTCACCGGCATGATATACGGTTTCATCGGGTCAATTCGATGCAATAAAAAATTCGCTATGATTTTAAAATTAGGTTCTTTTTCGAGCATTAATTTCAACAACAAAATACCATCAATTCCTCCAAGAGGATGATTCGAAATGGTAATATAGGCGCCATCTTTTGGTAAACGTTTAAAATCTTCTTCCGGAATCTCAAACTTAATTTGAAACTCGTCCAATATAGCATTCAAGAACGGTAGCTCTTTCAAATGTTTATTACGGTCGTATATTTTGTTTAATGTCGAAATCTTCAAAACTTTCATCAACAACCAGCCCGAAAAAGTACCGAAAACGCCGTACTTATCCGTATTTATTGTCTTTGCAACTTCTTTCGCGGTAACTAAACCCATTTATTTTTCTTTTTTGAGCAAGAAACAAAGATAGCAAAATACTCCATTTTTTATGGTTTTTTTTGAATCAATCTTTCTACTTTTTACTACTTTTGGATTCCACAGAAAAAATAATCTTCCGAATTTGTGATAAAAAATTGGTTTTGAAGAACCTATTTTTGTCAAAATTTATTTCGGATTTAAAAAAATGTCATAGTAATGAAAATAATCTCATACAACGTAAACGGAATTCGCGCTGCCATTACCAAAGGATTTCTAGAATGGCTACAACATGCTAATCCAGATGTTATCTGTTTACAGGAAATAAAAGCCACAGAGGAACAAATTCCCGTTTCTGACATTACAGCTGCGGGCTATCCGTATCAATATTACTATCCAGCCACAAAAAAAGGCTATAGTGGGGTTGCCATTCTTTCCAAAATAAAACCGAATAATGTAGCATATGGAACCGGCATTCAGCATATGGACTTTGAGGGCAGAAATCTTCGCGCCGATTTTGACGGTTGTTCTGTAATGAGTCTGTACTTGCCTTCGGGAACCAATGGTGACCGATTAAGCCATAAGTTTATGTATATGGATGATTTTCAAAACTACATTGACGAGCTTAAAAAAGGCATTCCCAATCTAATCATTTGCGGGGATTATAACATTTGCCATGAAGCGATCGATATTCACGACCCTATCAGAAATAAAAACACCTCTGGATTTTTACCCGAAGAAAGAGCTTGGTTGGATAAATTTATGAAATCTGGATTTGTGGACAGTTTTCGCCATTTCAACAGTGAGCCACATCAATATTCATGGTGGAGTTACCGTGCCGGAGCTCGTGGGAATAACAAAGGTTGGCGCATCGATTACAATTTGGTGAGCGATTCCTTGAAAGACAAACTCAAAAGAGCCGTCATATTACCAGATGCCATGCATTCAGATCATTGTCCTGTTTTGGTTGAAATTGATTAATTTCTTAATAAATTTAATCTTGACTTAAACAAAACTAACATTTTTGCAAATTCCATTTATTGGAATTTGCAAAATTACAATGTGACTTCAATTCTTTTTGGTTATTCTATTATAGACAGTAAACAGAATCACTAACCAATTAATACTAATACTGCTTCACCATTTCAATATGCGGAATGTCATCCTCCAGATACATTTCGCTAGATTGAACAAAACCAAGGCTTTCATAGAACTTTTTGAGATATAATTGAGCTCCAATGGTAATTTGGCTTTCGCCAAAGTATTCCAAAATACCAGCAATAGCTTCTTTCATCAATTCATGTCCCCATTTTCTGTCTCTATAATCTGGATCTACCGTTACCCTTCCGATCGATGCATTATCAAAAGAAATTCCAGATTTAAAAAGTCGGGCATGAGCCACAATCTTACCATCAAAAGTTCCAAAAAGATGTAAAGCAACCTTATCCTTACCATCAAGATCAAGATAGACGCAATTTTGCTCAACTACAAAGATCCTGCTTCGCAATTGGAGTATATCATATAATTCATTAACTGATAATGCCTCAAAAGGCTTTATTTTCCATTCTATAGTCATCTTTGGAATCTTTTTATTTTCTGATTTTAAGTTTGCAAATATAAAACTCAAAACAATTACTATTCAAAAACAAAATCAATTTATCCTTACCTCTTTTAAAACAGATTCTAATTCATGCATGAAATCGCGTTTATCTTTGGAGGGAACATAACAAAATCCCACAAGGTATGTAATTTTGCTTTTTTTGGAATCAACTATAAGATAACTAATAAAAGGGCCAAACATAAAACTATCTTTCAATCGCCAGGTTCCTTTTGTTACATAGGTCAATTTATCATTCAAGGTAGTTTTCAAAAGATAAAGAGGATAAGACACATCAACATACATATTTGAAGAAGAATCTTGTCCTTTAATGTATTCAGCTCCAATAGAATCTTGAATTTTTACAATCTGATTCAAAACGTTAGCTTCAAGATTGACATTGCTAATAGGAAACTGAGTAACCAAAATACTGCTACTTCCACTGGCAAACTCCCTTTTTAACCAAACAAAATTATTGTTTTTAATACTAAAAGAATAGCTCTTAGGAACTTTTAAATCAAGTTGAAATTGTTTCTGGATTGTTTTAGAAATCACCAAAGAATCTTTTAATAGTTCCTGGTGAGCTGCTAGTTCTCCTTTTCTAATTCTTTGGATTATATCTGGAGTGTTCTTTTCAATTAATTCCAGAAGCGCCGAAACTGACTTTCCTGTAATATGGAATACATTTTGAGGAGTGGCATATTGGTTTTTTTGCACTGAAAAACGATTTTCAGCTCCTTTCTTTACAACAATAATAACTCTGCTTTTGGTTACAAAGCCCTCCATTACATTGGCTGGGTATTGGTTGATGTCAAAAATAGGCTCCTCTTTTGGCAAGCCTTCTACAGGACTTGCAAATTTATTCCTAATACTATCTCCAACGACACCATTCCATAATTGGTTATCTATAACTATTGAAATAGCATTAATTTTGCCTGTAGAGTGTCTGGAACTATCTTCTTTTTTCTTAGAGCAAGAAAAAAAAATCACAACAACAGATAGAAATAATATAGCAGTTTTATTCATATTAAAAAGACTGAATAGACTTCAAATATACTGCAGTTTATTCAAAATTATCCTTTTATTTTCAAACCCATTCCTGGTTTTAAATCATCACCTGTGATATTGTTCCATTTTTTCAAATCGGATACTGTAACGCCAGGGTATTTTTTAGAAATACTAAATAAGGAATCTCCTTTTTGCACTAGATAATTGCTCTCATCATTTTTGGAAGAAGCTACTGTAATGTCTTTTTTCTTAAAAGAATCTACTGAAGCATTATTAGTGTTAATTGCTATTTCATTTTTGGCTACAACCAATGATTTACCAACAACTATACTATTTGAATTTAGGTTATTCCATTGCTTTAAATTGCTTAAAGAAGCACCAAATTTCTTAGCAATACTTCCAAGATTATCCCCTTTTTGCACTTCATATTGAATATCTTTAAGTTCAGGTGAAGCAACTACTGCAACAGCACTTTCATTAGTCACAGGCACAACCACATTACTAACTTGCAATGAAGCACCTAATTTTAAAGTTAGCGAAGTAAGATGATTCCATTCTTTAATCTCTGCTACTGTAGTATTGTGTTTTTTGGCAATAGTATTTAAATTATCACCTTTTTGAACGATATAAAAACTCGTTGCGTCGGCAACAAGAGTATCTGTTTTATCAACAATTGCTTTGTTTTCCCTGCCTACAGTACTGATACTTTCTTTAGCAATTAAAGCTTTATTTTTATCATTATTTGAAGCCAATTGAACACTACCTGAATCCGAATCTTTTTCAATGATTATCTTCAATGATTTACCAGCAGCAACAGAATTTCCTTTGAGGCGATTCCATTTCTTCAAATCAGATACTGCAACGTCATTTCTCTTAGCAATATCGCCAAGATTATCACCACGCTTAACTTTATAATATTTCACTTTAGTATTAGACGCTAATGCCGTAGCTGTTGTATCTTTGATATAATTAGACTTTCTGCCTTCATTAATCTTTTCCCTTTTGTCCATTTCATACTGAACATAAGAATAAATTTTATCTTCATTGGAAGTAAATACTGCCACTTTGCAGGAAGGCAAAGTCAGATAATGGCTTTTTCCTTCATATTTTGGAATTACATTACGTTTGTAAGAAGGATTTAGTGCCTGAAGTTGCTCAATTGGAATGTCTAACAAATTCGAAATTTGAGCGAAAGACATTTCTTTTTTCACCATTACCGTATCGGTTGCAAAATGTCTAACTAAAGCTTTTTTAGGAACAATACCGTGTTCTTTGTGGTATTCGTAGATATACATTGTAGCAAGAAAAGCGGGAACATATCCTTGTGTTTCTTTTGGCAACTTGTCTTTAATGTTCCAGAAGTTTTGCTGACCACCAGAACGGCGAATCGCTTTGGTTACATTTCCCGGTCCAGAATTATAAGAGGCTAAAACCAAATCCCAATCATTAAAAATGGCAAACATGTTGGTCATGTATTGGGCCGCAGCAGCTGAAGATTTCAAAGGATCAGAACGTTCATCAACATAAGAATCGATATTCAAGTTGTATTGTTTCCCTGTTTGATACATGAATTGCCACAAACCCGTTGCTCCTACTCTTGAAACTGCTTTTGGATTAAGGGCCGATTCCACAACAGCTAAATATTTAATTTCCAAAGGCACATTTTGTTTTGCCAATGCCTCTTCAAAAAGAGGGAAATAATATTCAGCAACCGCCATTTGATTAGCAAAAGCTTTTCTTCTGTTTTTAAGGAAGGACTTAATTAAATTTTCTAACCCCTGATTGTATTCGATGTTAAAAGGAGATCTAGCATCCATTGCTGCCAGTCGTTCTTTCAACAACTCAGTAGGCAATTCTTTATCAATATCTTTATCAATATTAACTGTATTGATTTCCGTTTCTAAATCATTGTAAATGTCTAGTGTAGAACCAATTTGATTCATCCACAAACTATCAGTTTTGACAGTGCGATCGTATTTAACAAAAGAATTTTTTATGGAATCTAAAAAGGAAATAGGCCTTTCAGCACTAACTGTTTCAACTTTCTCCTCAGAATTCTGTGAGAATGCTGCCAAAGAAAATAAAAGAAAAAAAGATAGGGTGGTATTTTTTATCGTCATAACTGTAATTTCAATTCGCTATTATTCAAATGATTACAAATCAATTATTGCAAACTTAGAATGTATTTTCTAATTAGAATCATAAATAATGTTAAATATACAAAAAAAATCGACATTTAACCTAATTTTTTAAATTTTGTAAGCAAATAAGTTCAAAAAATATCGAACATTAACTTCAAATTACATATAAACTTCTCATTAAAAAGAAGCCAAGATAAAATCAAAACTTAAAAAAGTCATTTTGATTAAAGAAAACTGTTTAAAAAAAATGGGGCTTTAAAAATGGAGAACAACACATAGTACTGCATTAATTTTATAACGCAAATTATTGCTTTATAGTATGTTACATAAAAACAATAACCTTTAGTCACAAATAAAGCGACTAAAGGTTAAATTGATTTTCAAAAATGTATAACTAACAATTTAAAAATTCAAGGGTACCTATTGGCGATACCAATATCAAGACTTTTAGTCCAATATTGCAGCAATTCCAGGTAATGTTCTACCTTCTAACATTTCCAACATGGCACCACCACCAGTAGAAACATAACTCATTTTATCTTCAAAACCGAATTGTTTTACTGCTGCTACAGAATCACCACCTCCAACAAGAGAGAATGCACCGTTTTCAGTAGATGCGGCGATATAATTTCCAAGAGCAATTGTTCCCTTCGCAAATGTTTCCATTTCAAAAACACCTAATGGTCCGTTCCAAAGGATAGTTTTGGATTCCAAAATTACTTTTTCAAAGTTTTCCAATGATTTAGGTCCAGCGTCAAGGCCTTGCCATCCATCAGGAATTTCTCTTACATCCACAATTTGAGTATCTGCTGTATTTGAAAAGTCATTGGCAGCAACAACATCAACAGGAATATGAATTTGAACTCCTTTTTCTTTGGCCAATCTCAAAATTTCAAGTGCCAATTCTTGTTTGTCATCTTCACAAATAGAATCTCCTATTTTTCCACCCAACGCTTTTACAAACGTAAATGTCATTCCACCACCAATAATCATGTGATCTACTTTGTCGAGAATGTTTTCGATAACTGTAATTTTTGAAGATACTTTAGAACCTCCAAGAACAGCAGTAACCGGTTTTTCGCTATTTTTCAAAACCTTATTTAAACTTTCAATTTCTTTAGCTAATAATAGTCCAAAACATTTATTTTCTGGGAAAAACTGAGCGATAATAGTAGTCGAAGCATGCGCTCTGTGTGCTGTACCAAAAGCATCATTTACATAAATATCGCCAAGTGAAGCTAATTCTTTTGCAAAAGCTACATCTCCAGCTTCTTCTTCATCATGAAAACGCAAATTTTCTAATAACAATACTTCACCAGATTTTAAGTTTTTGGCAGCTTCTTGAGCTTCTGCACCAACACAATTAGTAGCAAATTGAACTGGTACTCCTAAAATTTCTGAAGTTGTTTTTAGAATATGTTTTAAAGAGTATTTGTCTTGTGCTCCTTTTGGTCTTCCTAAGTGCGACATTAAGATTACACTTCCACCTTGTGCCAAAATAGCATCTATAGTTGGTTTTGCAGCTTCTATACGGGTGGCATCAGTTACATTAAAATTTTCATCCAAAGGGACATTAAAATCTACTCTTATTATTGCCTTTTTATTATTGAAATCAAGGTTATTCAAAGTCTTCATGGTTCTTTTTTTTAGTTGTTTTTGAAAGAATAACAAAGATATAACTTTTAAATAAGTATTAAATTTGAAAATTCTAAAAAAATTATGAATTTACTAACGAAATCGATGTAAATATAAAATAAGCACAAACCAATATACATATTCTCAAATTAATATCTATTGATCTATAGCATACCAACAATAAAAGACAGACACCTCAGATCCATAGAAATAAAACAAAAAAACACAAATTATTTCTGGGTAAAACAGAACTAATTTGTGCTTTTATATATTTTAAAAAATTTTACCTAGTCATGAACAGGACCTTGCGTACAAGGACAGTTACTAACACCTTGCAAGAATCTAAATCCTATTGTTAAGGAATGGGTTCCTGAATTGTGAGCTGCCAAATCATTGTCCAAAGTAATTTGATAAGAATATCCCATTGAGATATATCCTTTTGAAAATCCAATCATAGGACCTACCCCTAATGGCTGACCTATTTGGTCATTCAAAAAACGATAAGTAGCACCAATCCAATAATAATCTTCATATCTATTGAATTTTCGATATTTAAAATTCAAATCCGTGTTAGAACGTCCATCACTTTGAAATATTTGATAAAAAACTGATGGTTCCAGTTCCGTTCTGTTACCTATATCAAACACATAGCCCGAAAACAATTGATAATTAGCAAGTAAATTCGGCTCGAGTTTAGTAGTTGTAAAATCAATGTTTTTTTGCAAAATATTGGTAGCGGTACCACTCACGTAGAAACCTCTATTACGATATAACAATCCTACTTCAAAGTTATTATTGGTTGTAGAACGATCACCATTAATACCACTATCTGGAGGAACATTACCTAATTCAGGAAGATCGATACGAAATGAGTTATAAATATACGAAAGCCCGAATGAAAGATATTGTTTGGTATAATAATCCAAAATAATGTGGTGAGCAAAGGTAAGCTTACCCCCTGTTTGTTTGGTATTACCATTGGAATCATTGTACAAAGTCACCCCCACTCCAGATTGGTCCAATACTCTAAAATCAGCATAAAGAGCCTGACTCTGGGGTGCATCTTCAACACCTACCCATTGTTTATAACCATTAAGGTTGATTCTAAAGTTATCCCCAATACCAGCATAACTGGGTGAAATCACATAGGGATTATCGGCCAAATATTGTGTAGCTACAGGGACATTCAACTCTTGACTGTAACTAGCTGTTACAGTCAAAAGAAAAATACTGATTAAGATCTTTTTCATTTTATTTTACATTTTGGATAACTACTCTCACTTATTGTTATCTATATAGAGTAAAGTGGCCTATAAATTCACGATCATCTTTAGAATGTCTCAATTTCAATACATACCAGTAATCACCCATTGGCAACTCCGTTCCGTTGTACTTACCATCCCAAGATTGTCCTGCACCAAAAGTACCTACTTGACGTCCATAACGATCATACACCACAAATTTGATATCTGGATAGTTTTCTGTATTGGTTGGTTTCCAATTATCATTCGTACCATCTCCAGTTGGTGTAAATATTGGTGGTATTTTAATATCAATAAACTCAAAATATTTAGTAGCAGATATTGAACAACCGTTACTGTCGGTTACTGTCACAGTGTAGTCTCCAGATCTGAAATAATAGTATTTATTGTTAGATCCTATTGCTTCACCATTAACCGTGAATTGATAAACACCCGAACCTCCAGTAACTGTAGCCACAATTTCATTTAATCCACCAAGATCAATTGAAATTGTCAATGGATCTATTTTATCAATTGCAAAAGTTTCCGTGGCATCTATACAACCGTTTTTATGATGCACCATTATAAAATGATCTCCAGGAGTTAGATTCGTAAAAATATTACTGGCTTGCTCAAGACCTGTACTATCTAAAGAGTACTTCACATCTGCAGGAATATTACTAGAATCAATTGTTACCGTAACCTTATTCGCCGGTAAATCATTAACACACTCATTAGATACAGTTGCCACAGGATTTAGAAGAACAGATGGATCCAATAATACAACAAATGGCATTTCACATAAATGAGCATCTTTAACGATAACAGTATGCTTCCCTCCAGTAAGTCCCGCAAAAAGAACTCTATCCGGTACAAATGTGCCACCATCAATACTAGTGCTATATGGTGCAATTCCACCTGAAATAGTTATTGCAAATTCACCTGTTTTCTCACCATAGCATAATTCTTGTTTGATTGAAAGTGGGTCAACTATAGCACCTATTGGCAGTGGTTCCTTAATTTCGAAATCATAAATGTGATTACAACCTCTTTCATCTTGAATAATTGCCTCATATTGTCCTACTTTCAAATTCAGAAAAGTTCCACTATCCAAAAATTTATCCAGATCAGGACTCAACGCAAATTTGATGACTCCTGTACCGCCTGAAGCAGTAAGTTCCAATTTACCATCTCCATTACCATTACAAGTTACATCTGTCACAACTGGTGTATAAATTAATGCAGTTTCAGGTTGAGTAATCGTAATTGGTTTACGAGCTGATGTACAATCACCACTTTTGACTTCCACCAAATAGTCACCTGCCAACAGTTGTGTAAAATGACCTGGTTCAAGTTGAACCGGTGCTGGTGTAATAACATTACCGGAACCATCAAATAATGTATAAATGTAATTTCCAGAACCTCCTTTAGCAATTGCAATTATCTGTCCGTTATTATCACCTAAACAATTAATATATGGATTCTCATTTTCATATTTAAAATCTAATGGTTCTAAAGGAGTAACAGATATTGCATTAGAACTAAAACTTACACAACCGTTACTGTCTTTTACATAGTAAAGATGATTCACTTCCACAGTTGTAAAAGGTACAGCGAAAGTTACTGAACTTGCAAATGTTCCCAAAACAGTAGTGAAATTAGGGTCAGCACTATAGGTATAAGGTCCAGTACCACCAGTTGCCGATAAAGTCAGAGTAGCCGCACTCAAACAAGTTTGAGCAGAAGCTTTAACCAAACTAGTCGTAACTATTGTTGGTTCACTTATTACCACGGTATTTGTAACCACTGAGCAACCCCAAGTATCTGAAACAATTACCCTGTAACTAGCCACACCCAAATTATCAAACACATTAGAGGCTTTAGGGCCATTTAACGTAATCGTTCCATCTGGATAGGTTGCTTCCAAAGTATAATTATAAAAACCTGATCCTCCTGTAACAGGTTGTTGCACTGTCAAGGTTACATTTGTATCTCCAAAACAAGCCAAAGAAAGTTTATCTGCCACTAAAACTGCTACGATTGGTGTTGGATTCACTAAAGTCACCGCTATTTGATCTACGCATGTTTTGGCATCTCTCACTTTTACAATATAATCACCTGCAATTAGATTTGGAAAATCAGCTGATGATCCCCAAGGTGTTACCACTGTACCTGAAACCAATTCCAATTGGAATTCATAACCGCCTGGCCATCCGCCAATAGCACTAGCTGAAATGCTTCCATCATTATTCCCCGTAACACATGTAATTGGAGCATGAGTTTCACTAATTTTTAATTTAGCTGATGGTTGACTAATAACAAATGTAGTTTCTACCGTACAATAAGGAGTACTCAATAAAGTTGCGGTAACTGTATACTGACCAGCAGTTAAACCCGTTAGATTTAAAGGTCCCGCATTTGATAAATTTCCACTACTTGGTACAGGTCCAACAACTGTATAACTAAAAGCTCCAGCTTCATTTGTTGGATTTGGCAATTTATCAATCAAATTAATAGTTACCGCTCCTTCATTTGAACCAAAACAAATTACATCACTGGTTTTCACAGCATCCAATAGGAATGTATTTGGCTCATTAACATAATGTACTTTTTGTATACTACATCCTGTTGCAGGATTTGTTGCAGTGATAATGTAATCACCAACTGCTAAACCTGTAAAGACTCCATTTGTATTAGTTGCGAATGTCAGAACTCCGCTTAAATCAACTAAATCATATTTAGTTCCTGCAATAGCTGCTCCAGAAGCATCTAATGCAGTAACAGTAATACTCTCAAGATTATTACATGTAATTGCGGTTTTAACAACATTAATTTCATCCAAACGAATGTACTCATCGATAATAATTGGTAAAGCATAGGTACCCATACATCCATTATCATCATATACATTTACAGTATAAGAACCTCCTGTAAAATCTACCTCTGTATATACATTGTTTACTCCTTTTTGCACTGGTAGAGCAGTACCTGTTTTGAAGAATTCGTATACCACATAATTTCCTGAACCACCACTAAGATTAGCAGGATTAACAGCAATAGTTGCAGAGTTAGCTCCGTTTGTTTCTGTAGTACAAACAAATTGCGCAACATTTATAGCATTAGCATTTACAACAATTAAACCTGGTTCAACAACTTTAACTCTTGCAATACCCACGCAGCCTCTTCCTGAAGTCACCGTTACCGTATAATCATTTAAAAGTTGACTAGCACGTAGATTCTCAAAAATAGGTGAGTTTTGAGCTGGCCTAGAAACTGGATTACCCAAAATATCAGTGCCTGATAATGCATAAGTATATAAAGGATTGTTGTTTGTTACTGCAATAGCTACTTCAACAGTTCCATCCGAACCTCCATTACAACTCACTGGTCTGGACGTTACAGTTATTCCTGTTACATCTGTTGGAGTATTAATAATAACTTGAACACCTATTTCACAAAGTGTACCTAAATCTCTAACTTTGAAATTATAGGTTCCAGGTGCTAAACCACCAAAAACAGCTGAAGATTGTTTGCTTGCCCAATTGTCTTTAGTATACTCATAATTATTAGCTGGTGTCACCGTTCCGCCTACAGCGTATAAAGTAATTTCTCCATCAGCATCTTTACAGTTTGGCAACAATGAAACTTCCCCACGTAATGTCAAAGGTTCTAAAATGGTAGTTGCTGTAGCTGCTGTAGTTACACATTGATTTTTATCCATTACAGATACTGTGTAATTTCCTGGAGCATTCACAATAAAGAAAGCATTATCTTGGAATTGAACTCCATCTAAACTGTATTTCAAAGGACCTACTCCATTAGCAGTAACATCGATTCTATACCCGGCAGCACTAGCACATTGGCTCACTACATTTACATTTGTAATTGCAGGCATAGGATCTGTAATGATTGTGATTGGCATAGAAGCTTCACATCCGTGTGCATCTTTACTCCAAACTTCCCAAGTAAATGCGGAATCTAAAATTGCTGTATCACTACTAGCATACGTTTTTAAACCACCCGCTTTTACGAAAGCGTAAGTATAACCCGGAGTACCTCCAAAAGCAGTAGCTTTTATTTCTGCTCCTAGTTTACAATTAGCATTTTTAACAGTTACATAGTTTACTCCTAATATTGCAGGTTCTGGTACAAAAACACTGAAATTAGAGATACACCCTGTAGTATTATCTCTTACATCTATACGATAATTACCAGTTACAAGGTTTGTTAATTCAAATTTATCCGTTCCGATTGGAGTAATTACTCCTGCACCACTTACACCAGTGAAAGTAGGTGTAAATCCAGCTGCACCGAAACCAGAAACTGTAAAAGTAACTTTTCCATTAGCTTCTGTCTTACAGGCAACACCTGCAATCAATTGTCCAGTAACCGCAATTTTAACCACGTCTTTAACGGTAAATAATTGCTCATAAGAACAACCATTGCTGTCCGTAACCTGGAAAGTATAGTCTCCCGGAAGCAATCCTGGGAAACTCGCAGGGGTTGCAAAACCAGCAGTAACAATAGGCCCCCATAATGCCGGTGCAGTTCCTGAATTAGTTCCAATGATATTAAATGTCAACGCTCCAACTCCTTTATTTGCCTTAACAGACACTGTACTGGTAAGATTTGGTGCCACACAATAAATTGGTGAAGCATTGAATGTCAAATTTGTTGGTTTACTTAATGGATTTACAGTAACCGTTTGAGGTGCTGTCGTACATCCATTGGCATCTTTTACAGTATAGCTTATGTTCTGGATAGCTCCATTATCATTAACTGTATAAGTATTTGTAGTTGTATACCCTTGATTATTGAAATTATAATAATACCCCGTTCCAAAACCTGTTGGTGTTCCATCATGTCCAACAACTGTGATTACCGTAGCAACTGAACAAGTCGTGTTTGCTGGGTATGAATGAGTCGCAGTTAATACAACTGGCTCTGCAATAACAGTAGTAGTGATAGCAGAAACACAACCTTTGGCATCGGTAACGGTGATACTATAAGTTCCCGCTGATAAACCTGTAAATACATTATTAGAAAGTTGAGTCACTGTAGGTGTAGCCGTTGGCAACGTTCTTGTTACTTTATATGTATAAGGGGCTAGACCAATACTACCGTCAACATTCACTTGCATTGTGGCCGTTCCTCCATTACATAAAATAGGTAGTGTGATTGGCGTAGACGCAATCACCGGAGCTACCGGTGTACTAACTTTTACTGTATTTGTTGTTACATTACAAGTTGGAGAATTACTGTCTGTAATTACAAAGTAATAATTTCCTGCGGTAGCTACAGGTACAGTAAAGCTTGTACCAACAACTGGTGTTGAAACACCTACTGCTGCTCCACCCAAATACATTTGGTAAGAATATGCTCCTACACCATTTGCAATATCTACTTTAATGGTTGCGTTTACCGGTGCTGCGCAATACAAATCTTTGGTAAGAGTTGCCGTTGCCAATAATTGTTTTTGAACTGTATAGCTAACGAAAGCCTCACAACCGTTATCGTCTTTTATTCCTAATTTATAAATACCCGGAGCAGTAAATGTCGCTGTTGACGAAGCCAAAGCTGAACCGTCTAAAGTATAGCTTTTCACACCACCATAAACTGTTGTAAATCCACTTAAATTAACCGTTAAATTGGCTCCTGTGAAACATTGTTGCGCAGGTAAACTAATTGTAGGTGCTACGTTGTAAATCACTGGTGTTGCTTTCTTAGCCACACAGCCATTAACGTCTTTTACATAAACATCCCAAGATAAATCCGTTAAATTAGTATCAACAGTAAGTATGTTACTGCTTGTGTACACACCTGCTGCCGGTGCTAAAGCTCCCGCTTTAACAACCGCATAGGTATAGGCTCCTGTACCTCCACTTACACCGCTTACGGTGATTTGTGACACGTCTTTAGAACAGAATACTTTTGTGGCAATAGCAGTAAATGTAATAGCTACCGGATTTGTTATTGTAACAGTTGCATCTTTCGAACAGCCTGTCGTATTATCCGTAACGGTAACTTTATAAGATCCCGCAGAAAGACCCGATAACGTAATAACGTCACCAACTTTTGTGATTTGTGCTGCCGGAACTACCGGAGAAGTTACTACCGCATAATTACCCGTTGAACTAAATCCTGTTACCGTGTATTTAGCCTTACCATTATTAGTCGTGCCGTTTAATACATTACAAGATATATCATTTACCAATTCTCCAACTATGGCTATTGGAACCAATTTATCAGTTGTATATGCTTTTTGGAATGAACATCCATTGGCATCTGTCACTTTAAACAGATAAGTCGTGTTTGGTGCTAATCCTGAGAAAGTATCTGAAGCTCCATTATTAAAAGGTACCGGAGATAGTATTTCATATTTTGTGATAGCATAACCACCCACAACTGTTAGCTTAACATTCGAAGTAGGAATTGGACAAGTAGGCGCAGAACCTACAAAAGTAATTTTCGTTATTTTTTTATACGGATTAACAACAACTTGGTTATTAAATAAACAACCGTTTGCGTCTTTTACATAAAATTTAACTGTTTGTGCTGAACCATTATCTACAACATAAAATTCGTTAGAATCATAATAATTTGTAGAACCATCAAAATTATATTTATAAGGACCCGTTCCTGTTCCAGCAGCAACATTTACCGTTACTTTTGCTGGTTGTGGTATGTTGGTCGCATTACAAGCATAGTCAGTAATGGCAGCAGTAGCAGATAAAGCTAATGGTGTTCCTACGGTCACATTAATAACTGAAGTAGAACATACTCTTCCTGAAGTTACGGTTATCGTATATGCACCTGCTGGAAGTTTAGAAAACACGTTGCCTACTTGAACAGATCCTAGTGGAATTGGAGAAATAGCATAAGTGTAAACTGGATCAGCATTTGTTCCTGTAAGGTTAACAGTGATTATACCATCTTGAGAACCAAAACAAGTAACTTTATCAACCGCAGTATTAAAGGTTGGTTTATTTGGTTTACTTAATGTAACAGATGCTGTAGTAGTACATAAACTTGTTACATCTCTCATCGTTACAGTATAGGTCCCTGCAGGCAAACCAGAAATAACATTTCCGGCTACAGTTACACCCGCTGGCATTGGCAAAATGCTATAAGTATAAGATGAAGTTCCACCTGTACCAGTAAGAGTGATTTTACCATCATTATCTGCACAAGTAGGTAAAGCTGTAATAGCTGGAGATAAATTTAAAGGCTTGTCAATAGTTGTAGATTTCGTATCTATACAGCCGTTGGCATCTTTAACTTTTATAGTATGAAATCCAGAATTTAAACCTGTAACGGTATATGACAATACTGCTCCTATACTTGCAAAAGTACTACCATCTACACTAATAGAATATGGTGACTTACCCGGAGTTATAGTAACATTGATTCCGAAAGCACCTTCGGCAACACATTTGTTAACTACGGACAAAGCAATTACGGGACTTGGATCTTTAAAAATTGTTGTATTTAATGGTACTGTACATCCGTTGAAATCCTTAGCAATAATATTCCAATTAGAACCTAAAGCATAATCTAAATTTAAAACATTACCTGATGTAAAAGTTGATGGAACAGCTGGAGCCACTGCCACAGCATAAGTATAAGGTCCAGTTCCACCAGTCGTAGTTAAAGTTACTTGTGCACCCGAATTACAATTAGCATTTACTACTGAAGCTATAGCTGAGAGAAGTGGTTGTGCCGGTTGTATTATCTGGAAAGGAATAATCGCTGAACATAAGGTTCCTGTCGATTCTTTTACTTTCAATAAATAATCTCCAGGAGGAAGAGAATTAATAGTACCAGAAATCGGTCCGCCTGCAGTACCAGTAATTGATCCAGATATCGGTGATGCAAGTGGTGCATTTGTTAATGCATTTAATACTTCATAATTTAAAGTAGTAACTGTTGCATCAAATGTACTTGCCGTAAATTTTAAAATTCCATTATTTGCACCAGTACACGTAACATTTGTTTTTGAATCAATATTAACTGAAATGGAAGATATTGATGGGATTACAACTTCTAAAACCGAGGTACAAAGATTCGCATCTTCTACCTGAAAATAATAGGTTGTTCCTTGTAATAAGTTGCTAAACATGTATTGATAAGGAGCAACACTTATTGCCGGAGAAACTGTTGATGGTTGTCCTAAAATTGAAAATTTATAAGGGGCAACACCACCAGAAATCACTTCAAGTTGCACTGTCGCACCTGTAACACAAGTTGCACCTGTAATAACAGGAGAAGCTAAAGTTAAAAAAGGAGGAGTTTCAATTCGCTGTTTTAAGCTTTTAAACTCACATCCATTTGCATCTACAATTGTAATATAATAATCTCCAAAAGTTAATCCTGTAAAATTATAACTTGTAGCTGCAGTTACACCAGAAGCAGCAAGTTGTGTAAAGGTATTACTATATAACGTGTATTTAAATGGACCAACTCCACCAGAAGTAATACTAGCCAACAAACTACCTGGTGTATTAGCATTACAAACTATATCTGTTATAGCTATGTTAGCAACAATTGGTGCAGGATTAACGAGAACTATAGGGCTAGCTGGAACATTGAAAATACAACCTTTAGAATCTTTAACTGCAAAATCATAATTTCCTGCAGCTAAACCTCCAAACACATTAGAACTTACAAAAGTTCCAGCTGCTCCTGTAATACTATATGTAAATGGACTCTCTCCTGTAAGAGCTGTTATTTTAATGGACCCATCTGTAAATCCATTACAAGTAGGATTAACTTTTGTATAAGAAGCAGTAACAGGAACTGTAGCGGTAACTGTTACATTATTAGTAACTACCGTACAAGCAGTTGGCAAATTAGAATCTGTAACTTCAAATTTATAAGTTCCTGCTACATTTGTAGTGAATACATTTCCAACTATAGTAGCTGGAGCTATCGGAGCAGTAAAGGCACCTCCATTGAAAGAAACTTTATAAGAATAGCCTGATTTACCACCAGTCGCATTAATTTTAATAGTAGCTGCTGTTGGAATTGAACACGTCAAATCTTTAGTCAAAACAGCATCAGCATCCAAGGCTGCGTTTACGGTAACTGTCGTAGTGTTAGGACAACTGTTAGCGTCTTTAACGGTAATTGTATACGTTCCTGGCGCTACAGTGAAAGTGTCTAATAAAGCACCTGTTGGAGCAACACCCGTATTAATAGTATAAGTATAAGTTCCTACACCACCAGCTCCCACTGCTTTAATAACAAATGAGCTGCCCGTTCCAGTACATTGATTTTGAACTGTAGCTGTAACGGTTGGTATTCCGTCTTTTAGAATAGTTACATCGAGTTTTGTTTCACAGCCTTTGGCATCTTTTACCCAAACATCCCATAATGTATTGGTAGTTGGGTTCAGATTGGCGGTAGAACTTGGTCCATAATTAGCTGCTAATGGAGCAACATTATTTTGCATAAATGCATAAGTGTACCCTGGAGTACCTCCTCCTGCAGTTACAGTAACAGCAGAGGTAGTTACAGAACAATTGGCATTAACATTGCTGGTAAGAACCAAAGTAAGTACAGGTGGTTGCGTAATAGTAACCACATCGGATTTCGAGCATCCCGTGGTTTTATCTTTCACTGTCACGGTATAACTTCCTACAACAAGATCACTTAATGTAATTACATCTCCAATTTGAGATTGTGTAAATGACAATGCTGCAGGGACAGTTGTTATTGTAACAGTGTAATTACCTGTTGAACTAAATCCAGAAACAGTGTATTTTGCAATACCCGTGTTATCAGCGTTACACAAAACATTTGATATATTTTGCCCTATAATAGCTATTGGAGTTACTGGATCAACTGTAAATGACTCAGTATCACTACAACCATTAGCATCGGTTACTTTGAAAAGGTAGGTTCCTGATGCTAATCCTGTGAATTTTCCATTAGTCGCTCCAGTAGTGTTAATTGTTGTTCCAGAAACGATAACAAAAGCTAAAGGCGCCAATCCATTTGTGGTAGGAATAGTAACATCGCTAGTGCTTTGTCCAGCATTACAAGTAATAGCTGTCCCTGTAATAATACCAATTATTGGGGGATTTAATTTTTTTACGGTAATGTTTTGAGAAACCGTAGTACAATTATTTGCGTCTCTTACTTGGTATGCAATGATTTGATCCGATACTCCATTGTCATTTACAACATAAGTATTGGTTGGTGTAAAAGCGCCTCCTTTAAAACTATAGGTATATGTTCCTGTTCCTCCAGCGCCTGTAACTGTAACCGTCGTAGATGTGCTACAAGTAGTTGTTGGTGGGGCTGTCGCTGTGGCTGACAAAACAGCCGTAGGTTCATTTATTACAACTGGAGTTGAAGCTGAACTACATCCTAAACCATCCGTTATAACAACATTATATGTTCCCGCGGTTAAACCTGTAAACACACCGTTCGAAAGCTGAACCACTGCTGGCAATGCAGTTGGCAATGTTCTAGTTACGCTATAGGTATAAGGAGCCACTCCAGATGTTGGAGTGATGTTGATTGTTCCTGAGGCATCACCTTTACATTTTACGTCAGTTTTAGGAGCATTTAATGTTAAAACTGTCGCTTTCGTATTTACAATTACTGGGGCAGAAAAAGCAGAACATGCTGGTGTTGCAGCATCTATTACTTTAAAAGTATAAGTTCCAGCTGTAGCAGTTACATACGGATTAGTTGAAGCACTATAGGCACCTCCATTAGATACTTGATAAGTATAAGCACCCGTTCCACCTGAAGCTGTTAGATTTATTGTTGTGTTTGGTGTACAAGTAACATCTGCAGCAGCGATTGCCGAAATGGTCAATTGTGGAGCAACAACATAAGGTGTTGAATCAGGACAACCAAAGCCATCTTTAAGATACAATGTATAAGAACCAACACCTAAATTGAAATTTGGTGAA
>NZ_DASTTN010000275.1:0-10286 GCF_035760125.1 Flavobacterium sp. | reverse complement strand
ACCATTTTCAGTATAAATTTGGTTGAGATAATAATCTGTTGCGTAAGCATTTATTGTTCGCGTATAAAGTTTACTATCTCTTAATTTCGAATAAGCATAAATATAATCAAATGCAGAACTTTCCTTAAGTCCTGTAGTTCCAATTATTCGAGCTCCTTCAGAAACTGAAATTTCATTTACGTATACTTTTTTTGCTATTTCGTAAGCTTTATGAATTCGCTCTTCTGCTGTATATTCCATTAAATTAGTGGATTAAGTTCGGTTTTTTAGTATTACTGCCAACGTCCCGCTACTACAGCGGGTTTGGGACTAAATTAAGCCCATTCTTCGGATTTGCCAAATCATCCCAAATACAAAACCAACTTTCCATTAAGCCAATTACCCAAATCCGTTGTAGTAGCTGTTACCAGCAGGCTTTTTTATTTATTCCTAAATTTTATAATTGCAAATGCGTTTAGTATTAAGGCTGAAATTACACTAGAAATTAACGCATATAAATAATATGGATTTGGATCTTCAACTTTGTCTAGCACAAGCATAAAGCAAATTAAACAAAAGCAAAATATTAGAAAAAATATTGGATAGATAATCTGTGCAATTTTATTTTTTGAATAATAATAAGCCAATATAAAAATTACTGATAAGCCAGCATTAATTATCCAATTTGTGATATAAACCTTTGTGTAAGCACCACTAAAAAATATTCCATTAATATCATGTAAAATACTTCCGTTAAATGTCAAAAGAAGAATTTGATTAATTGCTCCAATTGAAGTTGCAATAAATAGCAAACTGATAATGATTATATATTTAAATTCCTTTTTCATTCGATTTTTTTTAAACTTGCTGGTAACGTTTCGCGGCTTTATGAAGTTGGGGATTTTTGTTCCCGAACCATTCCAATAGGATAGAAGCCAAATATACAAAAACAACTTTCTATTAAGCCTAAAACCCCAATTTCATAAAACCGCTGTTATGCGCTGGCATTTATACTTTTGGTTTTTTATTTCTATTACTAATAATTCCTTTGTATGTCGTCTTATATTTAGTATAATATTCGCTTTTTTTTATCTTTTCTCTCATCCACAAGTATTTTACTTTTATACTGATATCTTCACTGTCAATATATTTTGCTACAATCCTGCACAAACCTGAAAAATAGGCATGTACTCCGCCACCATATTCTAGATATTCATCTACATCATTAAAATAATCAATATAAGCTAAACCATCTTCTTCTGTTGCAAATGAATTTTCATAATGGAAGTCTTTTAGCCTTTCTAATTGTTTTTGCCCATTAACTCTAGCAAATTGCCATAACACTTTAGGATCAATAACTATTCTGGGATGCATGGCGCATTTTGATTCTAGGTTATAAGCATTTATCATTCCTGGACCGAGCAGTAAATTATCTGTATGGATTAATTTTCCTTTTGTAATCCCCCCACGAAGTAAAATACCTTGATACAAAAGATTAATTTGAATCATTTTCAAATGTTTAAAAATTGCAAGCATTTCAGAACTATCTTTCATTGACACACTAATCACAATGGAATCACTAAATTGTGACAATTGAAGGGTGGATGGGTCTTCATAATCAACTCTCACCAAATTAAAATATCTGTGAATATAGGTTAAAGCACTCGCAATTTTGTCTAGTTGTTCTTGAGAATTTACACTTGCCTTAATAATATTTGCAAACCCAAGAATATCAATAAACGCAACAATCCTTTCTTCGTATTTATAACTCATAAATCTAATTTAATTTGATAGTCGTATGCTTGCGCATAACGTCTTGGCACTACAGCGGGTTTGGGACTAAATTAAGCCCATTCTTCGGATTTGCCAAATCATCCCAAATACAAAACCATTTTTCCATTAAGCCCAATGCCCAAATCCGTTGTAGTGGCTGTTAGGTAGCGTAACTTTTTTACATATTTTCTAATTCCAAGTTTTAAATATAGTTTGATTAACAGTTTCTTTGTCAGATGGCGGTGGTGGTGGCGGAGGAAATCTAACAATATGTTTTCCGTAATCTATATCTTTCGTGTAAGGAGAAAATTTTAATGATTTAATTATTTTCTTGAATTCAGCAGATATTTTATAGGTATTGGTTGGAGCTTTCTTTCCATAAACGAATACAGAATCAAGTTTTTTTCCATTTTGTATGAATAATTTAAAGGCGTGTCTGTCTTGTAAAGATGATTCAGAATATGATTCTTCTAAATTGGAAAAATCAATGTTGTCAACTAAAGAATCTATTTTTATTTTATGTTTTGTGTCATTTATAGCGAAAAACGATTTTTGAGTAGGTAAATATTCTGTTAGAAATACTGTGTCATTGCAAGTTAATTTCAATGTATAAACTTCTTCTTCGGTTGCATCAGAATAAATGTACGATTTCAAAGAATCACATTTAGCAAATTCCTTTCTATGACAGCTTGAAAGTCCAATAGAAAGTAAAATTAAAAAGTAAAATTTCTTCATTATCCGCAATTTTGGTGTTATGCTACCTAACGTTCTGGTACTACAGCGGGTTTGGGGCTAAATTAAGCCCATTCTTCGGATTTGCCAAATCTCCCAAATACAAAACCATCTTTCCATTAAGCCTATTGCCCAAATCCGTTGTAGTAGCTGTTGGCGGTTCGGTTGTTTTTAGTCGAAATTACGATTTTAATCCTTTTTTCATATTTCTGTTCGTCCATTTTCATTAATGAACTTCAATTTTTTAGTTTTGTTTTTCTTAGTATGAAATAACAATATTTGCATTATTCCTAATAGCAAAAAAGAAAACAACTGAAATTAGAATTCCAATTATAAAAAATATTAATTCTAATTTACTAAAATACTTTTCCGTAAAATTATGCATCAGAATTGTCAAATAAATAGCTATGTATATTATCAAAAGAAAGGCTGTAGAAACAAAAATAAAAAGCATTTGTTCTCCAAATTTTTTTATTGATAATTGGATGATTTCGCATGTTGTATTTGCATAATAGAGCAAAGTCCAAAACCAAAATATTCCTCTTATTGTTTTAGTAGGTGGTTGATTCATTTTAGTAGTTGCATTTTAAAACGGAAACTATTTTTGACATTTACTTTTTTTATTCACGTTACTGCTTTTCACGCCAACTTTTCCGGATTATCCTGCGTAGCGAAAATCAATCTTTTCTTTTTTTTCTGCGTAAGTTCGGCTTCAACTGACCGCCAACGTTCTGGTACTACAGCGGATTTGGGACTAAATTAAGCCCTATTTTCGGATTTGCCAAATCATCCCAAATACAAAACCATATTCCCATTAAGCCAATTGCCCAAATCCGTTGTAGTAGCTGTTAGTGGCAGTTACTAATTCATTTTCTTTAAGTAATATTTTCTTTTATTTTTTGAACCTTGACTTTTCCGAACAATTTTGCCTGATGCAATATTATAAACCATTAGTTTATTGCGTTTTATTTTATATTTTAAATGATAAGGAATACCATTTTCCAATTTCAAATCATATGAGTGCATATTTCGATATTCATTTGTATCCACTTCTTTTGTAAGCATTTCGTTGAACGACAAGGTATCTTTTGATTGGTTGTATTTCAATTTCTCAAATTTTATGTATGCAATATTATTTGTGACTTTAAATCGTCCTGTCAAGTTTTCATTCATTAAATCTCCTGCCATATGATATTCAGTCGTACTGTCTGGATTAAATTTTATCTGGGTGACAAAAAAACCATGTATTGCAAAATTCGATCTATAGGTTCCGATAAGATTCTTTTTTGAATTGCATGAAATCAATAATGAAACTAATATAAGTAAAAATGAGATTTTTTTCATTAATTATAATTTGCAGTTTTCAAGAGCCAATTGCCACTAACGTTCTGGTACTACAGCGGGTTTGGGACTAAATTAAGCCCTATTTTTGGATTTGCCAAATCATCCCAAATACAAAACCAACTTCCCATTAAGCCTATTACCCAAATCCGTTGTAGTAGCTGTTAGTGGCTGTTTTCTTCACAGGCAGTATTTTCCGTTACAATTGTTTTAGCCCAAATATCTCCTAAACGTTGGTTTCTGTCAGTGTTTTTTATTGTTATTATTCCAATTAATCCGAATAGAAACATATCAATAGGATCGAGTAAATGTCTTTTTAATGATTGACTAAACGAAAGTTCCCCATTATTTTTTATTAAAGATTTTGGTCTTAATCCCATAATTGAATTTCCTAATGTTGCATCGAAAAATACTTCAAGTAACACTGTAAAAGCAAACCAAAATAAAACAGGTACTAATGCTAAAATTCCATTAACTGTGTAACCGCCTTCGTCGTTTGGTTGTCCAAAGGAATAAACAAAAACATAGAAAAAAGTAAAGATTATGGAATAGTCAATTAATCCAGCTAAAAAACGTTTTCCAAGATTTGTTTTTAGTACATTATTTTTCATTTGCTATTTAGAATTTATGTTCACTGGAACTAATTAAGCCAATTATTTTTCTTTTTTTTAGTGTATCGATTCCGAATAAATAAGGCATCCTTCCTTTTGTACTTACTATATTTCTTAAATTCAATAATATTGCATTATCACTTGCAATTAATGTTAATTTATGTCCAGGTTGATTAAATAAAAAAGGAATATAAAACTCATAAAGTACATCTTGGTTTGTTTTAGTTTCCCATTGCTGTATCCCAGCAATGTTTTTAATCAAACTAATGTTTTCTTCTTCATTAAATGGTGTCACAATGGCAATTAATTTTTTTTCATTGAACTTAGAATAGAAAGTGTAAAAAATCAAGATTATGAAAACTACTAGAAAAGTGATGTTATTTTTTGAGACAAATAAAAAAATGAATAAAGGTAAAAAGCCAAAAAAATTGCCCCAAAAATCATCAAGTTCATCTTTAGGGAGTTCTTTGGTTTTAATAATATTTTGAAGTTCAATTTCTGTCATTTTGGTGTAGGTTGGTTTCTAATAGCCACTAACGTTCTGGCGCTTGGCGAGGTTGGGGAATAAAGATGCGAGATTTTTCGGTTAAACACAAATTTTTCAAATACAAAACCATCTTTAAATTCAACCTAAAACCCCAATCTCGCCAAACGGCTGTTAGCGATAGTTTCTATTTTTTCGCAATCACAATCGTTTTTTCCGCTTTGTCTTTTGTGTAGTAAATATACTTTTCTTTATGATTCCATTCTTCGTTTGCGAGTTTCAATTCTGAACCTTTAATTTCTTCAGAATTAAAAAACATCGAAATTCCATTAAGTGCAATTTTTTTTCCTTGCTTATTTTTCAAAATTGTTGGATAAAAACCCATTCTTTTTTCTTCAGCTTTTTCAGCTTTATTTCTTATTTCTAATGAAATTCCAAAATCACTTTCAGAAATATTTTTTATTTCATCTATGAAAAAAATGTTCTTAAAAGTTGTGTAATGATGACCCAAAGGTGGTTCATTTGAAAATTTAATAGTGGTAAATTCAAATTTTTATCCGTTATTCAATTCAATTTTACATGGAGCAATTCTGCTTAAATTCCAATCATTTGTTAAACCAATTTTTTCGATTTCTTTTTTTAAACTTTCAGGGCAAACTAGATTTATTTCACTCCATTTTTTTAGCAGTTCGATTTGACCGTCAAAAATTTTTTCGTACATATTTCCATTGATGTAGAATTGAGTCGTACATTTTTGACATTTGTAGATTTTTATGCCACCTATTTCATCTGTTAATTGGATTAGGGAAATAATCTTGTTTTCCAAATAGTCAATTCCAAAACTAATGGTATTTTGTTCGTAACAATTTGGGCAACCGCTTTTCTTTTTTCTTTTGAATAAATTGAACAAGGTTTCTGTTTTGGTTATAGTTTCTGTTTTTCGGTGTGAAATTATCGCTAACGTTCTCGCGCTACACGCGGTTTGGGATTAAATAAAGCCTTATTTTCGGATTTACCAAATCTTCCAAATACAAAACCATTTTTAAATTAAACCAATTGCCCAAATCGCTTGTAGCGTGTGTTATAGGGCGGTTGTTTTGACGAAATTACAATTTAACCGCAAATTTTAACGTTTCTTTTTTTTCAGTTTGTAATTTTCGATATATTTCTTTTCAATTTTGGTTTCTGCTTTTCAGACTCCAATTTTTACGTTTCTACGGTTAAATCCCAACATCTCATTTAACTTCTATGTTATGACAAGTTTTTCTTAATTAAAAAAATTAAGCAAGTTAATAAGCTAGCAACAATTACGCTTAATAAAGCCATTAAATAAACATCTGAAAGATAACCTTCAAATGGTTTTATTTTAAAATAAGTGAAAAGAACTGAAGTTGACACCAAGCTAAAAATTGCTAAACTTATAAAAATAGAAACTTTGACACGAAATATTCTTAGACAAATTAATACTAGTAACGAAATAATAAATGTTATGCTTACATTCAACATTGTTACAAATGGAGCCATTCCAATTTCGCCTCCAGAATAATTAGTTGTTTTTAGATAGATGACAAAAATAATGTTACTTAAAACAGATGTCAAAAAATATGATAATAAATGTTTTGGCCAGTATTCCATTTAGATTTTTTGCTGTTAGTTTCGCATAACTTTTACGTTTCTGCTGTCAAATTCTAATTTTCACGCTTCTGCTTTGTAAATTTCCTGCGAGCTGTGAACGTTATTTCCAAATCGAAATTACCTGCGTAATTTCGGCACAACTGCCCTATAACGTTCTGGCACTACAGCGGGTTTGGGACTAAATTAAGCCCTATTTTCGGATTTGCCAAATCATCCCAAATACAAAACCAACTTCTCATTAAGCCAATTGCCCAAATCCGTTGTAGTGGCTGTTATGGTGTGTAGCTTGACGATGTTGAGCACGAACGAATTAACATTCCAATTATCGATTCCAATTACCCAAAGTTTTCCACTTTTCGATTTCCGTTCCAAATAGTTTCCGTTTTTGAACTTCAAACTTCGGTTAAATCTCAAAGAAAATCGACAAAAAAAATTCCGTTTTCGGTTTTCCATAAAGCAGTTCACGTTTCTTTATCCGCAACAATTAAGTCTCAGATTTCGGTTCGAATTTCAGTTCGAATTTCGGTCGGCTCGGTTTCTGTTTCGATATGTATTATTCGAACTAAAGCTTCTGATTAAAATCGACTGTTGATCGTCAACAGCTATACACCATAACGTTCTGGCACTACAGCGGGTTTGGGACTAAATTAAGCCCTATTTTCGGATTTGCCAAATCATCCCAAATGCAAAACTATTTTTCCATTAAGCCAAATGCCCAAATCCGTTGTAGTGGCTGTTACTGGAGGCTTGTTTTTGTCGAAATTACGATTAAACCGCAAATTTTCACGCTTCTGCTGGCAAAATCCAACTTTCACGTTTCAACTTTCCCATTATAATTTTTCGTGTCTTATTCTCAAAAAGTGTCACCTTCTTCATCTTCTTCATCTTCTTGATATTTTTCATATTCATCATCATCTTTAGCATCAATTTCTTCAACATAACCATATGACTTTCTAATTTGGTATTGAATAAATATTGTTATAAGTAAGATGAAAGTAAGAAATAAAGAAACCGTTATAAGTCCAACTAATGGTAATCCACAAAAATTACTGTTTTTTTGAAGATTAGATAGAATAATGTTAAACTCCAAAATGGTTGACAGGATTTGGCCTAAAAAACTAATTAAACAAACTGTTCCAAAGCTTAATTTAATATCTCCACCAATAGCTTTTCTGCCAAAAATAATTTGAAATAATAATGGCAGAAAAATTAAAATTATGTGCATTTTTTGATATTTAGTTTGTTATTAATTTCAAGTTTCTGTTGGCAGATTCCAATTTTCACGCTTCTGCTTTGTAAACTTCTTGCGGAAACCAATGCTTATTTCCTGATTGTTTTCATCTGCGTAATTTCGGCACAAGTCTCCAGTAACGTTCTGGCACTACAGCGGGTTTGGGGTTAAATTAAGCCCTATTTTCGGATTTGCCAAATCATTCCAAATACAAAACCATTTTTCAATTATGCCAAATGCCCAAATCCGTTGTAGTGGCTGTTATGAGCCGTTTTTATTCATACATTTTTGCTCCCATAAAAATGTCCGCAAAAGTTTTCCAATTCGGTTTGTCGGCATCTATATTAATTTCCATATTGTTATAATAACCTTGGATGTCTTCTGTATAAGATGATAAAGCACCAAGAAAATCGCTTAAATTTGTGTTTTCCCAATATTCAGGCTTTTCGTGTAAATTTTTCTGTAACAGATTTATGAATTTTGCAAAACTTTTTCTGTCGTTTACTTCAAAATCTTCTAATTCATTATTCATCTTTATTCTTTTTGATTTCTTCAAATAAATTTTTAAACTCTTTGAGTTTAATTAAAAATTCATCGTCTTCCATATAAAATAACTTAGGATTAGTTACTTCAGTTTTGGTAATTCCCATAATAAGCTGACCAATTCTAAAATCTGGATTTTCAAGCCATAAATTTTCGAGTTCTTTTAAAACTGGTTTTATTCGGTTTATATCACGCATAATTATTTGGTTATTTTCAATTGCGTTATTTCTGTAAAATGGCTCATAACGTCCCGGTACTACAGCGGGTTTGGGACTAAATTAAGCCCTATTTTCGGATTAACCAAATTCTCACAAATACAAAACCATCTTTCCATTAAGCCTATTGCCCAAATCTGTTGTAGTAGCTGTTGTAGGCAGTTTTTTATGCAGTTATATATCTCAAAAATCGTCTTCCAGTCTCTGTAAATTTATAAAGCGCTTCAGGTTTGTGAATGATATCGTATGATTCTAGTAAAGCGACTAATTTAGTTGTGATTGGATCATTTTGGATTTTGTAATTATTTTGAATTGCTCTTGTAATAGTGTTAAAAGTATCTAATTCATCACTATTATTCATTATTCTTTCAGCTAACTTTTCAAGTTCAGAATTTGAATTATTTGTTGTTTCATCTACTTTTACAAGAGTTTTGTCACTGTCAATTTGTTTTTTCAGCGATTCGATTTCTAAATTTTTGTCTTGAACTAATTTTGAAAATCTTTCTTCTTGTTTAAGAATTTGTTCTCGTAATTCAATTGATTGTTCGACGGTTAATAACTGTTTGCTTTCAATTAAATTTTTATGTTTTAATTTCCAGTTTTCAAAATTGATTGATAGCCAATATGCACCATTGGAAAGAAAAGGAATAATTGTTAGTAATATAAAAGTGGATATTAAAGGATAAGTTACCAGATAATGACAGTCATTATAATTAGAAATGATATAGTCAATTTTATTGATTTTTAATTTATTTTCAGAAACAAAAAAACTCAAATATGGGATTTTCCAATTCCATAAAAGCCAAGAAAATATAAAAGTTCCGAAAAGTGGACTTGTAGTTCGTTCGTATAAAATTGCACTTATCGATTTTTTTATTTCTTCCATCATTTTGAATTTAGTTTCCTCTGTTCTTTAAAATTGCCTACAACGTTCTGGTACTACAACGGGTTTGGGACTAAATTAAGCCCATTCTTCGGATTTGCCAAATCATCCCAAATACAAAACCAACTTTCCATTAAGCCAATTGCCCAAATCCGTTGTAGTAGCTGTTGTAGGCTGTTTTTTTAATACGTTACTAATTTGGACTCTTTTAGTTTCCACTTTTTTGTTTTCACATTATATTCAAATGTGTTTTTGGATAATTGATATGCACTTGCGTGAACGTATGTTATTAATTTTTTACTTTTTGCTATAAATTTTGTTGGAAAAAATTCCATTTCAGTTGTTAGAAATTTATCTAATGTGAATTTTTTATTATTGTCTTGAACGTAAAAATTATATGTTGGACCTCCATTTCCTCCGGAATCATTTTTAATTGCAAAATCTTCTCTATTGTCAAAATTAAAATCTGTAATCACTAAATCTCCAAATTCATTATCAACAATTTCGGCATTTTTATTAGTTCCTGTTGAATAAGACCTTACCGTTTTACAATTAATAAAAGTATTTTCAAAAAGGAAACTTGATCCAAAATTAAATTCCTGTTTCTTATTTGAGATTTTGTTATAGACAATAACTTTCACAGAATTACTATCTATAATTTCGTTTGGAATTTTTATTTTCTGTAGTTTTATTTCAAAGTTAAATTCTTTAGATAAATTTTTGTGTAAACAAGTTTGACCCAATAATATTTTCGGAAAAACTAAGCAAACCAATAAAATAACGATATTTTTCATTTCAATTTTTAGTTTCTTCTCAGCGAAAATAGCCTACAACGTTCTGGTACTACAGCGGGTTTGGG
>NZ_DASTTN010000274.1:0-2790 GCF_035760125.1 Flavobacterium sp. | reverse complement strand
TGGATAAATTTGGTCTTCATGCAGGAATTGAAGAATTATGTGCCGAATTGATTGAAGATGGAGCTATTGCCATTCATTATGAGAACAATTTAGACTTTGATTTTAAAGAGAATAATAGGCATATACATATTTTTAGAATTTTACAGGAGTTATTTGCTAATTCGATAGAGCATGGAAAAGCAACTTCAATCTCTGTTTTTTTTGATGAAATAGATGGAAAAAGAACATGTAAGTATTCAGATAACGGAATCGGTTTTGATTTGAATCAACTGGCAGATCATAAGGGTCTGGGAATGCGAAATGTGGTAAGTAGAGTTGCTGTTTTAGGGGGAAATCTCTCTATTGAGTCACAAATGAATAATGGAATTTCAGTGATTTTTAATTTCTAAATTATGAAGGAAACTATAAAAATAATTTTGGTTGATGATGAAGTTCTATTTAGAAAAGGAATTTCTTTTTTATTATCCAGAGAAGAAAATATTGAAGTGATTTTTGAAGCTTCGGATGGTGTTGAATTAATTGATTTTCTTAAGGGAGATAATCCTAAACCAGATATTGTTATTATGGATTTGAAAATGCCATTGCTCAATGGGATTGAAGCCACCAAAATTATCCATAGAGATTTTTCGAATATAAAAATCATTGCTTTGACGAGTTACGATTCAAAATCATTTATAGCCAATATGATTGATGTTGGGGCTGTTTCTTATTTGGTTAAAAATACTACTCCCCAGGAATTGTTTGCAACCATAAATGAAGTGTCAACAAAAGGATTTTATTATTCAGAATATGTTATGGACATCATTCAAAATGATTTAATTGCCAATAAAAAAACAAAGAGTAGTTTAGATACTGGTTTTATAACTTCCCGTGAACTAGAAGTATTGCAACTTATTTGCAAGCAAAAAAGCACGATAGAAATTGGTGAAAAACTATTCATTAGTCCAAGAACTGTTGAAGGCCACAGAAACAATTTGCTACTTAAAACAGAATCCAAAAATATTGCAGGATTAGTCGTTTATGCTATTCAAAATGCTATCGTGTCTTTGGATATTTAATGGATGAATGTTAAAAAGATTTTTTTGCATGATTATAAAAGATAAAAGGAGTACTTTAATTACTTCCAATTATCTTTGCTTTAAAATAGTTTTCAATGATGTGTAAAAGAATTCTTTTTATATTTATTTTTCTATTATCAATTTCCTCTAGGGCTTCCTTTATTTTGTTGCCGATGGATGAAACAACGCAGCAAAATCACCTTAAAGCGTATGGAATTACCTATTGGTGTTTGGCCAAAAACTATAAGGCCAGTTGGTTACTTAACTACCGTGGAGGTTCTTTTTTATTGCCCGATGCCGAAGAAATTAGGAAGGAATGTCAAATACGAGGTGTGAGTTTTGAAGTCATTTCGGATGCTGAAGAAACATCAATTCTAAATGAGATTTCAAGTCCTTCACAGAATATGGAAGCTGTTATATTAGAAAAAGCTCCCAAAGTTGCAGTTTATACCCCCAAAGGGAAACAACCCTGGGATGATGCTGTTACTTTAGTATTGACTTATGCTGAAATTCCTTTTACACCAATTTATGATGAAGAAGTGTTAAGTGATCAATTATTGCTTTATGATTGGCTCCACTTGCATCACGAGGATTATACAGGACAATATGGAAAGTTTTATGCAGCCTATAAAAATATTCCTTGGTACATTGATCAAAAGAGAGATGCTGAGGCTTTGGCCAAAAAGTTGGGCTACGAAAAGGTATCTCAAGAAAAAGGAGCTGTTGCCAAAAAGATTCGAGATTTTGTAATTGGAGGCGGATTTTTATTTGCAATGTGTTCTGCTACCGATAGTTTTGATATTGCGTTGGCAGCAGACGGTGTTGATATTTGCGAATCGATGTTTGACGGAGATCCCAGTGAAGCCAATTATCAATCCAAACTAAATTTCAATAATACTTTTGCTTTCAAGAATTTTACTCTTGAGCGAAGACCAGAGCAATATGAGTTTTCGGATATTGACATGACCTTAAAAAGAAAGGTTCCCATGGACAAAGATTACTTTACTTTGATGGAATATTCGGCCAAATGGGATTTCATACCAAGCATGTTGTGTCAAAATCATACGCAGTTGATCAAAGGTTTTATGGGGCAAACAACTTCATTTGATCCAGAATTGGTAAAATCGAATGTTCTGGTTATGGGAACTTGTGAACTGAATGGTGAAGCGCGTTACATACACGGTGAAAAAGGAAAAGGAATGTTTACTTTTTATGGAGGTCATGATCCAGAGGATTATCAACACCAAGTGGGTGATCCGGCAACGGTTTTGGATTTACATCCCAATTCTCCAGGTTATCGATTAATTTTGAATAATGTATTGTTTCCGGCTGCCAGAAAGAAAAAGCAGAAAACATAGAAAGAATAAATTTCATACTGAAAAATCCAAATTCCAATTGTAGCTATTGGAATTTGGATTTTTTTTTGGAATAATCAATTCAAGGAAAATTCAAACCAGATGGGAATATGATCGGATACTTTTCGTGCTTCTTTTAAGGAAATGAATTTTTTATAAAACAAAATGACATCCGATTTTATATAGTTTATGGAACTGGTTTTATAAAAGATATTGTCATATTCGGATGCCAGATAATTGCTCCCTTTAGGTTTTGTTTTTAGTGATGTTTTTTGATTTTCTAAAATAGGAGCGAAGCCCATTTTCTTTAAAGGTGTAAAAACTGAATGCGATTGAGGGCAATTGAAATCTCCCGCAAACAGTAGATTCAAAGTAGG
>NZ_DASTTN010000273.1:0-18560 GCF_035760125.1 Flavobacterium sp. | reverse complement strand
GTTTTTATAAACAACGATGCTAACTGTTTTGCACTTGGCGAGAAATATTACGGACAGGTATTAACTTCAAATTCTATGGTTGGTTTAATTACTGGAACGGGTATGGGTGCTGGTCTTGTATTGAATAACAGATTGTATTCCGGACGTAATTGTGCCGCCGGCGAATTGGGCGAATTACCTTATTTGGATCACAATTACGAATACTATTGCGCAGGAGGTTTTTTTGAAGCTACTTGGGGTGTTTCTGCATTCGAAACTTTTCAGAAATGCGAGCAAAATGACCCATCTGCATTAGAAAGAATGATGATTTATGGTAAGCACCTAAGTGAAGCCGTCAAGTTGGTTCTATATGCTTATGATGTGGATACCATCATTATTGGTGGCTCTGTGAGTAAAGCATTTGAATTTTACAGTGATAGTTTATGGGAGAATCTAAGGAAAACGATCACATTCAAAAAACAACTGTTAAGCTTAGTTATTGCACCTTCTGAACTTCAAAACAGTGCTATTCTTGGAGCTGCTTCATTATATTTCGATTCAAATTTGTAGAAGTATGGAGATTCTCCAAGAGCGGATGAATATGCTCAGAGCGTATTTGGAGAGAGAAGAACGGGAAAAATAATAATCAAACTTTAGGATATTATCAAAACTAAATAAATAATTAAAATGAAAAATATCACATTACTATCTGTTATTTTGCTTGGGATCAATGGTTTTTCGCAAAATACAAAGTCCAATACTACCTATTCCAACTCACAGAAATATCAATTAGTCTGGTCAGACGAATTCAACACTGACGGGATGCCGAATGAAAAATTTTGGAATTACCAAACAGGTGGCGATGGCGGGGGCAATAATGAAAAGCAATTTTACACAAAATCCATCGAAAATTCTTTTATTAAAGATGGAAAACTTCATATCGTGGCTCTGAAAAAAAACATGGAAAATTGTAATTATACTTCGGCAAGACTTACCACTTACGAACGTTTTTCTATGAAGTATGGAAAAGTAGAGGTTATGGCAAAACTTCCGGCAGGCAAAGGAAACTGGCCTGCAATATGGATGTTGCCCAATAGTATCCAAGAGAAAGGAAAAGAAAATGAAGATTGGCCTCTTTGTGGCGAAATAGACATTATGGAACATGTGGGCAAAAATCAAGACCAAATACATGTAAGTCTGCATTCTGAATTATATAACCATATAAAAAATACTCAGGTTACTCATTTTGATAAAATTCAAAATACTACCTCAGAATTTCATAAATATGGAATGGAATGGACAGATAAATTTATCAAATTTTATATTGATGATAAATTGTTTTATGAAGCATTTAAAGGAGAAAACGGACATATAAGCACTAATGAAGGATGGCCTTTTGATAAACCGTATTATCTTATTTTGAACCTTGCCATTGGTGGAAATTGGGGTGGAGAGATTGACGATTCAATTTTTCCAAATGATTTTCAAATAGACTATGTTCGGTTATATAAAGCGAAATAGCAATATTTGAAAAAAGTGAGTTTACTGGAATGATGACTATAATAATTTTAACAGAAACGAACGCAAGTATTATTGCTTTCTTGAATGACGCAAGGAACACAATGCTTTTCAACCCTTGCGGAATGCAAATAAAAAGATGAGAATATTACGCACTTTGCAGTAAATAAAAGAGTTAGTTAGAATAATTAAAAAATTAATGAATTAATGAAATAAGAAAATGAAAAAAATAATTGTTCTTTTGGTTGTCCTTTGCTGTTCGCTTATTTATTGCCAAAACCCCGTGATAAAGCAATCTTATTTTAAATTATCAACTTCAAACGGCTTGCTTTCGGCAGTTTACGATTCAAATAAAAATGTGGTGGAATATGTCTATCCTCATATTTTTTTGAATAGGGATTCAGCCGATTTGGTTCGCCCGTTTATTGGAAACATAAAATTGAAAGGCAGTGAAAAACCAAAAAGTGTCATTTATCAAAACAATACGCATGTAATCACTGCAAAATATGATAAGTTCGATGTCAGTTATTTGGCTTCTTTTATAAATCAAAACAAAATATTTTATGTGGTTGCAAAAGGGAAGAAGGAGGATATCGAAAACCTTACGTTTAGTTCAGAAACAGGAGCAGGTTCAATAATTTCAGAAGTTTCACTTTTGCAATATCCTTCCCCAGATCTGAGTGTTCCGCTGGCGGGGGATGTTTTAATGGGCAGTGTGATGCGTCGATATGACAAAACGGCTTATGAAAAATATTTCCTTTTTTCGTTTACTGATAATTTGCATACCGACAAGAACATCGTTTCAAAAGCTATAGCTGATTTGTCAAAAGCTAAAAGTTCGTTGGTAGACGATGAAATTACGTTCATGAAAAACATTTTTAAGAAATGTTTCATCCCTAAAAACATCCCTCAAAATGTTAGAAATACAGTGGAGCAAAATATTTCATATCTGAAAATGGCACAAGTTTCCGATAAAGAAATTATTCTAAATTCACAGGGTCAAATAATTGCAGCTCTTCGTCCTGGTCCATGGAACAGCACTTGGGTAAGAGATGGTAGTTATGCCATTGAGGCGATGACTCACTTGGGGCTTTATGATGAGGCAAAAAAAGGATTGGAGTTTATGTTAAAAGCACACGCCAATAAATATAAGAACTACAAATATACCGATGGAAAAACCTACGGAGTGGGTATGGATTACCAATTGTCTGTTTGTCGATATTTTGGAAATGGGGAAGAAGACAGTACCTTTGGGAATGAAATCGAAAATAGTCCGCTTGGTGCAGGACCAAACATCGAATTTGACAATTTTGGTTTGTTTTTAAATGCTTTTTCCGATTATGTGAAAGTAAGTAATGATGTTGCTTTTTACAAAAAATGGAACGATTTGGTAACCCATAAAATAGCAGACCCAACTGTTTTTTGTATCGATAAAAATTCGTTGATGAAAGAAGATTCTGGACCTTGGGAACATTATCTTCAAAATCCTAAGCAATATGCTTTTACTACTGGTGTTTGTGCAAGAGGATTACAGGAATTCGCCGAATTACAAAAGAAATTTAATTTGCCCTCTAGCAAATATGAGCAAGCTTCCATGGCCTTGAAACAAGGACTTATGACGAATATGCTTTGCGATAACCGATATTTTAAAGGAAATGAAAAAGACCAGAAAACGGATTATGAATACTATGATTCGGGAGCATTCGAAATCTTTGCAAATGGTTTGATTACCGATAAAAAACTTTTTTTATCTCATTTGGAAGAATATGACAAAGTATTGAGAATTCCGGAAAGCAGAGCTGGTTATATTCGTTTGAATACCAACAATCCTTACGAAAATCAGGAATGGGCTTTTATCGATTTGCGTATCTCTCTGGCTCATATTATGTTTGGTCAAAAAGAAAAATCCACCGAAATTTTAAATTATATCAATGAACAAGCCAGTAAAAATAACAATACAATTCCTGAAATGTTCAGTAACAAAACACAAGTTAATAAAGCTACAGACTATTTTAAAACCTTTGATGTTTGGTGTAATTGTATCAGAACCGAGAGCGATATGTACATAGCGACAATTCCAATGGTCGGTTTTGGTGCGGGTACTTATATATTGACTATTCTGGAATATTACAAGGATTCCGAGAAAGATGGCTTAAAACAATAATTGTGAAAATTTGAAAGACTATAGTGATGATTTTGGTAATCTATAAATGTTAAAAAAAAATGAAATTAAGATTTAAAATAGGTATGCTTATTTTGTTTTCGGTGGCTGCAGTTGCACAAAAACAAAAAAAAGTGGTTTTTGTGATAGCTGATGGAATTCCATATGATGTGGTAATTTCTCAGCCAATGAAGAATCTAAAAGACCTCACAAAAACAGGAGTGCTTGTGGAATCGTATGTTGGGGGAGAGAAATTCGGATATTCACAAACACCCACTATTTCAGCTGTAGGCTATAACTCATTACTTACGGGGACTTGGGTAAACAAACATAATGTTTGGGACAACGATATTGTTGATCCTAATTACAATTATGAAACAGTTTTTAAATTATTCAAGACAAAATATCCCAATAAAAAAACAGCTATTTTTTCGACTTGGGAAGATAACCGCACAAAACTTTTGGGAAGTTCAAGCAAGGCAGCCGGAAATTTTATGCCTGACTACTATTATGACGGTTATGAATTAGACACTATTCAGTTTCCTCACGATAAGGACGGACATTTTTATAATAAAATTGATGATTTTGTGGTCGAAAAGGCTTGTTCCAGCATAAAGGAAAATGCACCGGATTTGTCTTGGATTTATCTCGAATACACGGATGAAATGGGCCATCGACATGGCAATAGCCCTGAGTTTTTAAACGCAATGCAAAAACTTGATTTGCAAATTGGAAAATTAAATGAAGCTGTAAAATACCGTGAAAAAAAATTTAATGAGGAGTGGATGGTAATCATTACCACCGATCACGGTAGGGATTGTTCTGGATATAATCACGGAGATCAAACCAATAGGGAGAGAAATACTTGGATTGCGACAAATTATGCGGATTTTAATATGTATGGAAAAACGCAGCAACCGTCTATTGTTGATATAACTCCAACCGTTTTGAGATTTCTGGATACAAAGCTTCCGAATGATCAGCAATTTGAGTTAGACGGAGTGCCTATGATTGGAAAAGTTTCGGCGATAAATGCTTTTGCTAAAGTAGAAAAGAACGAGCTCAAGATTACTTGGTCTCCAATTGATGGAGTCGGGATCGCTAAAATATGGATTGCAACAACCAATAATTTCAAAAATGGACAAAAAGATAATTACCAACTCGTAAAAGAAGTAAAAGTGGATGATTGGCATGCAGACATAGATATTACGAATATGAAATCAGACTTTTATAAAATAGTCATCGAAATGCCTTATAATACTCTAAACAGATGGGTAATTGTAAAATAAGTTGATTTATACATACCATTGTGTCGGTGCTTGTGTCACTATGATTAAATATGGTAAAGCAAAATCAGAAAATCAAAGATTCATTTGCAAACTATGTAGTAGAGCAAGAATAGGAAACGATATTTATAAAAAGCCTATCTGCCTAACATTAATACTGATATTATCGTACTTACCAAAGAAGGAGCCGGCATAAGAAGTACCACAAGGATATTACAAATATCAAGCACTACATTATTAAGAAGAATTGTATCCACAGCAAAAAGCATCAATAAGCCCACTATTCGTGGAGGAAATATTTATGAAGTCGTTGAAATGTGTACTTATATTAGGCATAAGCGAAATTTTATTTGGCTGGTTTAATTATGGGAAAGTTGGTACTGAAAAAAGTAATGAGCTTGTTGGTGGCTACGTAAATTTTAAAATTGACGCAATGATTCATGATGCCAGACTTCAAAAAGGGTTGACACAAGAAGAGCTTGCTAAAAAAAACTGGAACCACAAAATCATATATTTCAAAAATTGAAAACAATGAAAAAGGAGCAAGATTTTTAACACTTCTAAAAGTTCTTGAATTCGGTTTAGGTGGACTTTTGGAATTATCTATCAAGATATAATTGTAACCAAAAGAAGTGATATTAATGAAAACAGTTAGTTAATAACTTCAAATCTTCTAGTAAAAGATTAGAATTTTGCACTATTATATTTGTAAGAAATATTGTTGTTTTTTTGATTGTCATTTTTTTGTTTCAGGCCAACTGTTTAGTTGTGAGTAATTCTAAGCGGATCTTATTTACACAAAAAATAGCTTAATTATTAAACTTGAAAAGGTTGGTCTATTAACTGTATCATCAATTCTAATGAATAGAATTTTTACTGATGAATTGTTGGAATTTGTTTTTGTATTGCTCGGCGACAGTAATCCTCTGTTTGTTGATGATAACTTGGTTTCGTTCAATTTCTTCAATCTTGTCTAAAGCTACAATGAAAGAACGGTGGATTCTCATGAATTTGGATTCGGGTAATTCTTCTTCCAATGATTTTAAACTCATTAAAGTTAGTATGGCTTTGGGCTGATTTACGAGCCATATTTTGATGTAATCTTTCAATCCTTCAAAATACAACACTTCATCAAAATTGATTTTCAATTGTTTGTACTCGGATTTTACAAAAATAAAATCGGCGTTTTTGGGATTTTCAGGAGCTTCTTTTCTTTTCAAAGTAAACCATTCTTTGGCTTTTGCCGCAGCATTATAAAACTCTTCAAAATTGAACGGTTTCATCAAATAATCTAAGGCATCGGCCTTGAAACCATCAAGCGCATATTCACTAAATGCTGTGGTGAAAATGATTTTGGTTTCTTTTGAAATCGTTTTTGAAAGCTCCAGTCCTGATAGTTCGGGCATTTGGATGTCTAAGAAAATCAAATCGATTTTTTCGGTATTTAATAGTTCTAAAGCATCAAAGGCATTACTGCATTTTCCCTTTAATTCAAGAAACGGAGTTTTGGAAACGTAATTTTGAATAAGTTCCAAAGCAAATGGTTCGTCATCTACAATAATACAGCTGATTTTATTTTCTTGCATAGCCATTATTTTTGCGTATTAATTTCTAATTGTGCGGTAAACAGTTCATCGGATTCCTGAATTTTAAAAAGGTGTTTTTCAGGATATAATAATTCCAGTCTTTTTTTAATATTTTTCAGTCCGATGCCAGAACCGCTTTTGTCCAAATCATTTTTTTTGAAATTACTATTTTTGGTTTCAAACCTTATTTTTTGCCCGTCTATTTGCATTGAAAAATAAATATTCGAATACTTAACTGCCGAAACTCCATGTTTGAAAGCATTTTCTATCAATGAAATAAATAAGAGCGGTGCTACTTGCAAATCTTCGGTAAGAACAGGAAAATCAGCTTTGACAATTGTTTTTTCTGATGTTCTCAAATCCATTAATTCAATGTATTGTTTCATGAATTCGATTTCTTTTTTGAGACTCACTTTTTCCACATTGGATTCGTATAAAAGATACCGCATCAAAATACTCAAGCTGTGGATGGTTTCCTTTGCTTTTTCAGGCGAAATGTCAACCAATGAATAAATGTTGTTCAATGAGTTAAAGAAAAAATGAGGCTGCAGTTGGTATTTTAAATGCTGCAATTCTGATTCCAATTGGGTATTCTTTGATTCTTTTTTTTCGGCCTCGGTTTTAACCCAGCGCTCATAGATGCGCAAAGTGATTGAAAAAATAAGCGGAATAATAAGAGAAAGTGTATCAATATAAATAAAGAATCTTTTTGGAGGAAAATCAATTTTTGGTGCATCATTTTGATCTTCCTCCATAAAAAAATCACGAAGCTGAAATTTTAGCCAAATGAAAAAAGCAATTAGCAGCGCATTAATGATGAAATAAAGAATGACTTTTCTTTTGAACAGAAAACCGTCTATTAAAAAGAAATAATTCAGATAAAAAATAACCGCATAAAAAGCCAAGGGAATCCAGGAATGTTCTATTATTTTCTGTAAATCAAAGGATTGTCCTGAGGATAAAAGATAAGGTAGGCTAAATAAAACCGCCCAAACCAAAACGTGTGTAAAGGCTGTGAACAGGCGGTTGTTTTTTATAAAATCATTCATAACGTAAAGCGTTTATTGGGTCTAAAGTGGCAGCTTTTCTGGCTGGATACCACCCGAAAAAGATTCCGGTAATGGCACAGACCGCAAATGATATTAATATGGAAAACAAGGTGACGCTTGTAGGCCAATTTAAAACAGTTGCAATAAAAACAGTCGATACCAAGCCTAAAGTTACTCCAATTATTCCACCTGTAATACTGATAATAATGGCTTCGGTTAAAAATTGCTTCAAAATATCTTTTCCTGTGCCTCCCACCGCCATTCTTAAGCCAATTTCACGGGTTCTTTCCTTTACTGAAACATACATGATATTCATAATTCCAATTCCTCCAATCAAAAGTGAAATTCCTGCAATGGCTACCAAAAGTACTGTCATCATCTCGCTCGTAGAGCTGAACATGGAGATTAACTCTTGTTGCGAAAATACATTAAAATCATCATCAGCGTTTACTAGTTTGTGGTTTTCTCTCAAAATTTTTGAAACCTCCTCGACTGCTTCAGCAGCTTTATCCTCACTTTTTGATGAAGTAGCGATGGATTGCAAATAAGTTATGGCGAGTACTCTTTTTTGAACTGCTGTGTAAGGTGCCAAAATCACATCGTCTTGGTCTTGCCCAAAAGTATTTTCTCCTTTTTCCGAAAGCACACCGATAATTTTAAACGGAATTTTATTGAAACGAATGGTTGCCCCAATAGGGTTTTCATTGGCGGCAAATAAATTTTCCACGATTGTTTTTCCAATAACGGCTACTTTTGCGGAAGCTTTCACGTCTTCATCAGTAAACATTGTACCGTCTTGAACGTCCAAAACTCTTACTTTTAAATAGTCTGGAGCCACGCCATAAATAGATGTCGGCCAGTTTTTGGAACCTTTGATGGCATGACCGTTACCGTTTACCACCGGCGAGGTATTTTCTACCAAAGTTCCGTTTTTTTGAATTGATTCTAGATCTTTGATAGTCAATGTTTGCATGGAACTCACGTCCATTCTAACACCGCCTTGCATCCCCGCTCCAGGGCGAATGGTAATCATATTTGAGCCCATACTGGAAATTTGGGACTTGATGCTTTCTTTGGAACCTTCACCAATGGCAAGCATGGCTATGACCGAAGCAACACCGATAATAATTCCGAGCATCGTCAGGAAAGCACGCATTTTGTTAATCTGAAGCGCTTTGAGTGCTATTTTTAATAAACTTGAAAAATCCATAATTTATGTTTTTTAATGCTGTTAATCGTTGTCATTCTCCATGTTTTCCAATGCTTCAGCAGCATTTAAAATGTTTTCGTTTTTGTAATCCTTGATAATGTGTCCGTCTTTCAGAACAATTGTTCGCCCGCTGAACAAAGCAATATCAGGTTCATGGGTTACAAAGACAATGGTTTTCCCTTCGGCATTTAGTTTCTGGAAAAGCACCATGATTTCATACGAAGTTCGAGTGTCCAAATTCCCTGTGGCTTCATCGGCCAGAATCACAACAGGATCATTTACCAGTGACCTTGCAATGGCGACACGCTGTTGTTGTCCGCCCGAAAGCTGGCTTGGGGTATGGTGTAAACGTCCCGATAGTCCCACAAGATTCAAGGAAGCAATTGCTTTTTCTCGTCTTTCCTGTGCTTGGATTTCTCGATTGTAGAGCAAAGGAAGCTCAGCGTTTTCAATAGCCGTTGTTCTTGGCAGAAGATTATAGGACTGAAAAATAAAACCAATTTTCTCGTTTCTGATTTTAGCCAATTGGTTTTTATCTAAGTTTCGGACAGGAGTTTCGTCAATTTCATAAAGTCCTGAAGATGGCTGGTCAAGGCAACCTAAAATATTTAGCAAAGTTGATTTTCCAGAACCCGAAGAGCCCATGATTGTAACGAATTCTCCTTCTTCGATAGAAAACGAAATCCCTTTAATGGCACGCACAATTTCGTCGCCCATTTTAAATTCTCGTTTTAAATCTTGAATATTTATAATTGTATTTTTCATCGCTTATTTTTTTCCTGGAGGTTTTGGCATAAATGGACTGGAAGAGCTTCCAGATGTTCCTGTTGCTGCCTGTTCATTTTTCAAGACAGTTACCACTTCATTCCCTTTAGTCAAACCACTGATTATTTCATAATTAATTCCATCGTTCTTGCCTATGATAATTTTTTGCTGATGGATTCCGTTGTTGTCTTTTATCCAAATGATTTTAGAGCTTTTATCTTTTGCATGAGCAACAGTTAATATTTGCTTGGTGGCAGTTCCGTTTTTGTTAGTATTGTATTTGGATACTAGGTTCATATCGGGTTCAAAAGCAAATGCTTTTGCTTCCAGAGTTAGGACATCTTTTAATTCCATTGTAAAAATGGATACAGTTGCTGTAAGTCCTGGTTTCAATTTTTCTTCAGGATTATCGGCTTTTATAATCACAGTGTAAGTCACAACATTTGAAGTTACGGTTGAATTCAAACGCACTTGAGTGACCGAACCTGAAAATTCTTCATTAGGGAAAGCATCAACCATAAATGTTACTCTTTGACCTTCTTTTACGCTACCGATGTCAGCCTCATCAACATTGGCTTCGACTTGCATTTGCTTTAAATCTTTTGCAATGGTAAAAAGGGTAGGAGTGCTGTAACTTGCAGCAACTGTTTGTCCTTCGTCAACAGCTTTGGAAAGAACGACACCATCAATAGGCGAATAAATATTAGCATAACCTAAATTTGTTTGGGCTTTTCGTAAGTTCGAATTTTGTTGTTGTGCCGTTCCTTTCGCAGTATTTAAGTTAAAAAGTGCTTCTTGATAATCAGCTTTACTGATGACATTGGCTTTGAAAAGGGAATACTGTCTGTCGTAAATAACTTGCTTGTAATTTTGGTCTTGTAAAGCAACATTATAGGCTGATTTTGCCTGTTGTAGTACTTCAAGCAGGTTTTCTTTGTCTAGTTCAGCAATAAGTTGACCTGCTTTTACGGTAGAATTATAATCCACATAAATTTTTTGAACCACTCCAGAAACTTGTGTTCCAACTTCTACTTGTTTGGTGGCTTCAATAGTTCCTGTTGCAGTAATTACATTGCTGATGTTTCCTTTTTTAACTTGTACCGTTTCAATTTGAAGGACTGCTTCTTTGTTGGTAAAAGCAAAGATGGCTGTGCCAATGGCTATTGCTATAAAAATGGAGGCTAGAATCATTTTTGTTTTTTTATTCATGACTGTTTGATTTAAATTTGAATTTGGTTTCCTTGATAAAATTGAAGCAGCTGATAGTATAATGACAGCGATAATTTTGCTTGTAAATAGGTTTGCTCTGCATTGAGATAGGTGTTTTTACTCACCAGTAAATCAGTTGAACTTAATGCTCCTAATTCTGATTTTTTTAGAGACATGTCATATGCCAATTTGGAGGAATTTTTTAAAGCAATGGCAGCTTCCATTTGGCTTTGACTCGAAATTGCATTTTGCCAAGCGCTTTCAATTTTTAGATACAATTGCTTGTTTTCGGATTGAACTGAAAGTTTTGAGCTTTCAATTTCAATTTTTGCATTTTCAACTTTTGCTTTGTTTTGGTATTTACTAAAAATCGGAATACTTAGCGATAGCCCCATGCTTTGGTAGAAATTACCATCAAATTGATTTAATAAATTATAAGGCTGCGTGTTGGTATATCCCGAATTTAATCCAGCATTTAAACTCAATGTGGGTAAATAGCCTGATTTTGCTTTGGATAATTCCAACTCTTTAATCGAAGTTTGAATGTTGGCACTTTTTATTTCAGGAAGGTTTTCGGAAGCATAACTGTAAACTGCTTTCAATTCGGGAATTTCAAATTGCTCGGTAGTCAATTTTGTTGTTAGAATATCAAAGGAATCTTCAGGATTTAATTCTAATAATTGTTTTAGGGTGATAAGTTGTTGATGGTAGTTGTTTTGTACCGTAATCAGAGTTACTTCGTCATTCTTAAGTTGGGTTTCCAAATTGGCAGCGTCTATTCCAGCAACAGAACCCGCTTTGTATTTGGTATTCATTTGATTCAGCTGTTCTTTGGAAGAAGTAATAATGTTTTTAGAAACTTCAATTCCTTCTTTGTAATAAAGGGCTTGAAGATAGGCTTGTGCCACGCTCAAAAGGACATTGTTTTTTGCTTCGGAAACAAAGAACTCGTTTTGTTTTACTAAAAGTTCGTTCTGCTTAATCGTATTATTAATGTAATTCCCTTTGAACAAAGTCAGCGAGGCATTGACTCCAGCACTTGTTGAATGAACCAATTGGGTAACATAACTGCTTGTAATGGGGTCAATACTGCTCCCGTTATTCATATTTTGCGAGGCATTTGCAGTTATACTTGGCAAGCGCTCATATTTCGATTGTTTGTAATTAATTTCGGCACTGTTCTCAGTAAGCTGCGCTTGTTTTACCGTAATGTTATTTTTGATTGCGTATGAAATGCAATCTTCTAAACTCCATATTTTTGGTTTTTCTTCCTGTGCCGTAACTAGACTTACTTGGAAAAGTATTAGCATTGTTATGATTATTTTTTTCATTTCTTTGAATTTTATAGTCCAAAGGAATGATTAAAGGGAAGGATATAATAATGAAGTAGAAGTCTGCCGTTATTTTGTATACAATGAAGAGGATTTTATCGATGGGAATTTATTGTTTCTCAAAAATAAATGAAGGTTTAGATTTCTGTCGATTAATTGCCAAAAGTATAGCGCAAGGTAATTCCTGAAGTAATATTGGTAAGCGGATATGAAGTAGAAATAACTGGTTTAGAAAAAGAATGATTATAATAGATGATTATAGTTAAGTTTTTGCTTAACGAATAATCGGCTGTGGTGTTCAAAGTCCAAATATTTTGCCCTCCAACCAATTGATTGTTGTCATAATCCAAATATCGTACAATTGTTTGATTGTCTCTCAAGGTCAAATCAGCTTTTATGTTAATGTCACTTTTTATGATCCCAGTTGGATTGTCAGCTAGTTTAGAGGAAAAAATAACATCTTTTATTCGGTATCCAAGACCAACAACATATTCAATTCCGTGTACTTCTGTCAGCAAGTTATTGTCAAAACTCATGGACAAAGTTCTGTCTTTATTGATTTGGGTAACCAATTTAAAGGAGTTTTTTAATTCGAAATCAATTTTCAAAAGAGGATTGAATTGTTCTGCCAAAGCAACATTTGACATTATAGTAGAGTTGTAATAATTTCCGCTATCATCAACTCCATTTGGATTTTTGGCATAATTATAATTGGAACTAAAAGCATTAACAGTATAAGATGCTTGGTAATTATGCTGTAATGAGAAACGTTTGAATGTTTTTTGGAAAAATTTATAGTGCATCAAACCATTGTATTTAATGGCCCAGTTTGGAATTGGAAAACTTCTAAAAATTCCTAACGAAACATTTTCAGCGTCGCTACCGGTATAAGCTGCCAGAAATGAAGCCAATAAAACGGCTTGATTAGAACTGCCATATCCAATTGGAAATCCGTCGGTGCCAATATTGCTGGGATTATTCAGATTAATTCCTCTTCGAGTGGCAAGTCTATTGGCAACTGTTAATCGATTCTTTCTGAAATCATCAAAAGCTGTAGAGCTGTTTTCATCACTCGTTAAAAAAGCTGTTTTTATTAATACCGTTGAGATTGAAAAAGCACCCGAAGTATAAGGAGATCTAGAATTGTAATGTCCATTGCTAACATCATATTGCTCCGAAAAATTTTCTGAATAGCTTCTATTGGCTAAGAAATCAATTTTAAAATCGGGAGCCAGTTCAACATTTGCAGAGCCTTTAAAGATTTGATTATTTACTGTTGAATAATTTTGATTAAACTCTTGATAATTGGTTAGCCAGCCTTTTTTGGCAGCTTCGTCGCGAATATCACTTTGGCTTCCAAAAACAAATCCTAATGTTGGTTTTGAAAGTCCAAAGAATCCTACAGTAGGTAGATAACCGGGCAAAATTGTTCCGTTGTTTTCTGTAAAATTTAGATTAATGCTTTTAATACTCGTTAATACTCCATAAAGACTTTCAATAAATAGGCTCCTATTATCTTTTTTGGGTATATCAGCTTTAATTACTTTTTCTCCTGCTTTAGGTGTGATTGGTTTTTTAGCGATGCTTGCATTCTTCGTGCTTTTTGTAATTCCAATATATTTATAAAAGGATTCCATATTAAATGAGGCATTCAAATTGATAGTATTTGCATTTTGAACAGTATTCCCTAGATTATAAGTAGTACCGTCAACTTCTATTTTGGTTAAGGCTTCGGAAGATCGTTGCCAATTGTAATCTCCAGTGTACGTCAAATTGGCTTTTGCAAAACTAAACACAGGAATTTTGGATAAGGGAATTTCGTAATTTAAAACAAGCTGTTGAGTGTGCTTATTAGGTTCTCCAACGTTCCAATAATTATCCGAAATTTTGAAACTATCAATGGGTTCACCATTCTTGTCCAGATAGTTTTTTACAATATTACTAGAAGAAGCTGTATAATTTAGCTTCAATGATTTTGTCAAATTAAAATTAAAACCATATTGATAATTGAATTCAAAATTTCTGCTATACAATGGGTCTAAACCAATTCCTTCTACATCAACTTGTCTATATTGCTGCCGATTGTATTGTCTAAGGATATTGGTATTGAATGTAATATTAGATGGTAAATAATTAAAATTAAAATCACTCAATAGTTTCCAGTAACTATTTTTTTTCATGAATTTAGTTTTCTTAAAAGGTTCAATATTTTTAGGTTGTGTGCTAAAGTCATAATTTAAAGCAGTGCTGCTTCTCTGGTCTATATAGCTTTCTCTTTCATAATTGTGGCGCAAAACTTCATTGTACGATTGAGAAAATGAAAAGTTTTCTATATCATAAATATGTGCTTTTTGCTCTGCACTTCTTTCTTTTCGAATTCCTATAAAGTTGATACTGGTGTTTTTGGTATAATCAATAGCCCTGTTTTTGATGTTTGCCCTTTCTTGCTCATTTTCCGCTGTATCCAACATCGTTTGAAGTGTAATGTCTGGATTTTCAGGGTCGTATTTTGGTGTGATAAACTCTTCGCCCGTGGAGTAATTAAAGGGTAAGTTGACTCCCCATTTTTTTGGCAATATTTTTCCAAAATTAACATTGGTAACAACATTATATTGTTGAACATCTTCTTGACTTCTTTCACTGGAACTTTGTTCTAATGTTCCAAAACCGATTGTATTCATTTTTCCAGTTGCCGAGACGGTAGCAAAATCGGCTAAATTGGAATCGACAGTGACCACTGCCGCCATGCCTCCAGTATTATCCATTTCTGCCAAACGCAATTCATCGAACCAAACTTCACCTTTTATATCTTGGTGAGGGTCATTGTTTTTTAGCCCCACCATTAACGTTCGGACGGAACCCAAATTAGGATTTCCTTTTACCCCCAATCTTAATTTATTTACTTTGTCTTTCAAAGAAGAATCTAATTTTTCATCATCTTCACTTAAATAGTAAATTCCGCCAGCAGGCAAGTCACTGGAATCTATTTTTTTGTACAGCGTTTTCAGTTTAGACAATAATGCTAATGACAAATCGATTTGGTTCTCTTCTGGCCATACAACTTCTGCACTCAGAGGGGAACAGTTTGAAGAGAGTGTAACTTTTAGAGGGATTTCTATCTGATAAAAATTTTCAGTGTAATCATTTCCCAAACGAATAAATCCAATCATTTGATTGTCGGTAAGCGGTATTTCATTGGTCAGCGATTCTGCGTGCAAAAACATTTTCAGCTTTTTATATTGGCGCATATCAATACTGATGCTTTTATAAATCGCTCTTGAATCTTCCGGTTCCAAACCTTTTCCCGAAACGTTTAATCCTAATGATTGCTCGTTTTGTGATATCACGGTATTGCCACTATAGGATTGTTCTCTTTCTACACCTGGCGGAAGTATGTAGTTCACAGGGCATTTTCCGTCGTTTTCCTCGATATTTACCGCTAATACATTCAAATCGGTATTGTCATCTGATATGTTTGTGTCATTATAATCCAAAGAATTTGTATATCTTCTCCATTCTCCTCTTTCTAAATCTAAAGAACCAAAACGAAGGGTTACAGGTTCACTAAAACCGGTCATGAACATACGCATAAAACGAATTGAGGTAAAATCATAAATGCTTCCGATAGTGTTTTCGGGTTGAGCAATAGGAATCTTAAACTGAATCCATCTTGCTTCGGTTGTGTTTCCATTTGGTAATGTTACCTGAGTGTTCCTTATATCGGTAATATAATTTTGTCCAATTTCCATATTTGGTTTCATATCAACGCTATATTCATAATAGGCATTGATAGTATTCATGGTGTAATCACTATTAATATCTTCTGTATTTGGAAGGGTAGAAGAACCTCTATTGGCATCATCTGCACTGACAGCTGAGTTTCCATCAGTTCCATTGTATTTTTTATATCTTTCTAAAATATCTCCCGAAGTATTCAAATAAAAAGTATAATCATCTGCTGCTGGATCGGTTTCTGAAGCATAATTAGTATAAATCTGCGCTTCTTGATTGTTTTTCAAACCATCTAAACCAATATCTTGATTGGTACGATTTTCAGAATCTGTATCAAAGGCATACGTTAAGGATTGTGATGCGGGAACATCTCCCCAGATTCCTTGAGGTGTTACTACCAGTTGGTCTGTGCCAAGTCCGTTTTCGTATTGTTTTCGTCCGTCTTTAAGAACGTCTTCTGAAATTTCTCCTAAATTGAAATAGATTTTACCCGAATTATCCTGACTTGCCTTGCTATTTCCTACATAAGGGTCTAAAACCCAAAACTGGATATATTCTACGTTTCCCTGTTCAAAATTTGTTGAATTTAACGATCGCATTATTCCTCCAAAATTTTCTCTTGGAGCAACTGCAAAACCGGAATCATTATTATAAGAACCTCTTTCGGAAGGGTAATAACTCAAATCAAGAGTGCTAACAACAAGAGTTTGTCCATCTGCGGTATCTGTATTTGGATATAATTCTTCTTTGTAAATTCTTCTTGTGGAGTTCAATGATAGATCATCATTTGAAATTCCAGAAGGTTTTGAAGTATAAAAAACGGGATCAATCGTGTACCAAGATAACTTCGCTCTTTTGAAACCATAACTCAAATCATTGGTACTTTCGTTAAAATTATAAGTGCTTACTGAATTATTGGCAGGAGTTGACGATAAGCTCCACGAAGACGGAGCACTCAAATCAGTAGTAGATTGTGAACTTTCAAAATCGTCTACATAAGCTGTGGATTCTCCCTCAAAATCACTTGCTTTTGCAGTGTTTGGCTTTAAAAAAGCAACTTCTCCTTTTACCGAAATGTTGGAAGGGACATCTGTATTTATATTGGGTAATTTATTAATCAATCGAGTCAAAAAAGGAACTTCGTTTGAAAAATTGGTATTCAATCCAAAAATAGTATTATCAACCGATTCTTGGCCATAGCTGGATTTTTGGGTATAAGGTTTCTCAGTATATTTTAAATAAGTTGCTCCAATTGTAAAATTATCCGATATTTTATGGTCAATATTTAAGCCGACAAAACTTTTGGTTTGCTGACCAAAAGTAGAATTGTTTTCTAATGTGACTGTAATAGCTGCGTTCGAAGCTAGAAGTGATGCGTCTAGTATATGTACTTTTCCTAATTGATAATCTACACTATAATCAATTCCTTCGACTAGAGTTCTTCCTTCTGCAGTAACAATAACAGATCCTTTGGCCACATTTGTAGATCCTATGGAAATGCCATCTGATCCAGTAGATTTGTATTTACCTTTTAATAAATATTTATTTTTATCACTATCTAATAATGCTCCTGTTTGAGTATTACTATACAGACTTCGAAAAACATATTTTTTTTGATTAGCATTGTATGTAGAAGTATCATTATAATCTTCTCCTGTAGCATTTGATAATTTTTTGAAAATGAGTTCACCAAAAGGCTCTTTGGTAGTGAAAATTATTCGTCCATTTTGTGCATCTATTGTTAACCCTGATACAAAATCAAAGTAACCATCTCCATCAGTTTGAGGATCATTATTAGAATTCAGTCTGTCTAAATTAAAAACTTTAAGTAAGGGAGTTTCAGCAACTTTATTTTCTGTAGTTGGGTTTGGAGGGAATGAAGTTACTGGAGTGATATAATTTAGTGGAGATGGATCATTATAAAGGATATTAAATTTAAAATCTTCTTGTTTCACTTGATACGCACTGGGTATTTGATAAATATTTTTCATCATCAAATTCCAAACGGGATTTTTTAGATTGACCAAACTGCTTTTTAGCATTTTCAAGACTAAACTTTGTGTTGAAACTGTTTCTGAATTGGTAACGACAGTTGATTCCACACCATCACTTGCAAATTCTCCAACTTGGTACACATCGTCACATATAGTGTATTGATAGGCGACAGCAAGAACTTCGTCATTTGCCAGTTTTTGTTGAAGCGAAATATACCCCAATTGTTTATTCAATGTATACTCAGTGGAACTTAATTTTCTGGCATTTTCCAATTTTGAATAATCTTGTCCCTCTCTGACTGCAATATTAAAACCAGAATTTGAAGTAGCTATTTCACGTATTTTACTGTTCAATAACCCAGTTCCCGATTTTATTTCTGCTGGATCGTAATCGTTATTTGAATTATCAGTTGGGGAATTGGCTGGATTATTAAACATGCCCGTTGATGGATCCAAAACCACTACTTGATTGTCAGCAAGCCCCGTTAATTGTGCTTCTCCTAAATCTTGAAGCGCAATAATATTTCTTAAATTGTTAGCTGTAGTACTTACCCGATTTTGTTTGTTGGTTACCCAAACCTCTATTCTGGAAATTTGTATTCTACTGTCTATTAATGGATAATTTTTGAGGGTTGCATCATATTTATTTCTAAAATATTGGGATAAAAAAAAGTGTCTGTTGTTGTCGTATTCAAGTGCATACAAACTAAATTCCTGAACTGCTCCACCGCCTTCCGCAG
>NZ_DASTTN010000272.1:0-3497 GCF_035760125.1 Flavobacterium sp. | reverse complement strand
GGGACTGCTATATTGCCAACGGGTAATTTAACGGCTACCGCAAGTTATGATTTGGTGAGTGTTTTGAATTCGGCAACAGCTTGTTCCCAGGCACAAGCTGGCAATGCTACTGTTAGCATAAACCCATTGCCGGTTGCCGATTTCACTGGGGCAACAGCTATTTGTTCTGGAGATGTTACTTCTATAGCATTGTCAAGTACAATTACAGGGACTACATTTTCTTGGAATGCAGTTCAAAATAATGTTACTGGGGCATCATCTAGTAGCGGAAGTGTGATTAATCAAGTACTTATGGCAACAGGGAACAACATGGGACAAGTTGTGTATAATGTAACTCCAATAATGGGAAGTTGTATTGGGTTGTCAAAAATGATAACAGTAAATGTTAGCCCTATTCCTAATGTTATAGAAAACACAATAAAGAAAACACTTTGTTCCAGAGAAACAACAAGTATTGATTTATCCAGTGCTATAGTGGGGACTACATTTTCCTGGACAGTAAATACTAATGGAGTTACAGGTGCTGTTGCCGGAACTGGAAGTAAAATAACCCAATTGCTTACCAATGCAGGTTTTGTGACTGCCACAGTTGATTATACAATAACTCCTTCGATAAATGGATGTGCAGGCACTCCAGTTACAGTTACAATTAATGTTAATCCTTTACCCGAAGTTTTGGGAACACCTCCGGGAACAATATGTAGTGGCGGTATTTCTAGTATTACTTTGTCTCCGACTATTGTCGGAACTGTTTTTGACTGGACTGTTGTTCAGAACGGGGTTACCGGTGCAGCTGCAGGAACGGGTAATACAATAGAGCAGGTTTTGGAAACGGTTGGACCTTCTCAGGGAAATGCAGTATATACAATAACTCCAAGTCTTAACGGGTGTGTAGGTACTCCTTTGGACATTGTGGAAAATGTGAATCCTTCTCCAAAACCAACTCTTAAAGATGGTGTGATTTGTGTTGAAAAAGAAACTAGGGCTGCTTTTAAAACTTATTTATTGGACTCAGGATTGGATGAGTCGGATTATAATTTTCAGTGGTATCTTAATTCATCTCCGATTAACGGTGCTGTTTCCAGTGTTTTTGACGCGGCTCAGTCAGGGGACTATACTGTGCAAGCTGTTAATAATGTTACGGGCTGTGATGCGACATCTGAAACAGCGAAAGTGGATGCTTCTTTTCCGGGATTAGCTATTACAACTAACCAGACATTAGCTTTTTCGGATAATGCAAGAGTTGAGGTTACGGTTACAGGAGGGAATGCTGTTTTTGAATACCAATTAGATGGCGGTTCTTTTCAATCTTCTAATGTTTTTGAATATATGAAACCAGGTCCTCATTCAATAACAGTTGGAGATGTGAATGGATGTACCAATTTGTCCCAAGACTTTTTTGTGATAGGATATCCTAAATTTTTCTCGCCAAATGGTGATGGGCATAATGATACTTGGAACGTTGTGGGATTGGATGGGCAACCAAAATCGAATATTTTTATTTTTGATCGTTATGGTAAACTTATAAAGCAAATTAGCCCAAGTGGTGAGGGTTGGGATGGAAATTATACGGGCCAGCCTTTGCCAGCGACAGATTATTGGTTTACAGTTGAGTTCAGTGAGCAGTCTGAAACCAAATTGTTTAAAGCGCATTTCTCTTTGATACGATAATTAAAGGTTAAAGAAATTGTTCAAAAATATTTTAGATTAACGATTTTAGATTTTAAAGATTGTGAAGGGAGGCTTAAATTACTAAAAAAGTAATACCCTTTTAATTTCCTTCGAAAAATCTCAAAATACTTCGCCGATTCAATATCGTTCGAACTAAAATCGTTAATCTTCTATTTAAGTTTTTGGAACAGAAATGTTTCAACTGATTTCCATATAATTAAATCACTAGTTATTTCAAGCTAGTTAATACTTATTAATCAAATTAAAACCTTCATGAAAAATAGAATTACATTATTTATAGTAATGTTATGTTGTTTCAATTCCTATGTTTTTTCTCAAACAAAAGCAACAGGAAAAGAAGTAATGATACAAGGATTTCACTGGACTACTGATGTGTCGGCGACCAAATGGTATGAGGTAATTAAAAGCAACTCTACGGCCTTGCAAACTGCTGGTTTTGATGCCATATGGCTACCGCCGCCAAGTAAATCTACTGGAGGTATGGGTTACATACCAACGGTTTGGTATGATTTAAATAACGCTCAGGGAACTCAGGCACAATTGGTGTCATTAATCACTGATTTGCATTCAAAAAATATCAAAGTTATTGCAGATATTGTAATCAATCATAGAGGAGGAACACTTGGATGGTATGATTTCTCAACACCATCTTGGAATACCCCTACAGAAACTTGGTCTATTTGTAATACTTCCAACATTAGTTCTTCTGGACAAAAAGGAACGGGTAATGCAGATTATGATCCGGTAGCCGCAGGTTTGAAATCTGCCGGTGAATCGGGTTCATTTTCGGCTGCAAGAGACTTAGATCATTCCAATGCATTGGTTCGTGAAGGAATTAAAACATGGATGAATTGGTTAAAAACTGATATTGGTTTTGATGGATGGAGGTATGATTTTGTTCACGGATACGATGGGAAATACATCAAAGAGTACAATGATGCTACTGATCCTTATTTTTCTGTGGGAGAATTATTAGAAGGAAATAGAGACAGAATTGTAAAATGGATAGATTATACCAAAGCTGGAACAACTACAGCATCTTCAACAGCCTTTGATTTTGCGACTAAAAGTGCTTTGCAAAATGCATTTAACGATAATAATTTAAGTTATTTAAAAGATGGTTCAGGTAAAGCATCTGGTTTGATTGGAATTTGGCCGTCAAATGCAGTAACTATGTTGGATAACCATGATACTGGTCCATCACCATACGGACAAGATCTTTGGACTTTTCCTGGAGGTCAAGTTTTAAAAGGATATGCCTATTTGCTTACACATCCTGGTACTCCAATGGTTTGGTGGCCACATTATTTCAATTGGGGCATCGGTGCCGAAATTGACGCGATGATTAAAATAAGAAAGAACAATGGATTGAGTAGTACTTCGGCTTTAAACATTGTTGCTGCAACGAATAATCTCTATGCTGCCATTATTGATGACAAAGTAGCTATGAAATTAGGCTCCGACAGTTGGACACCAACAGGAACAGGTTGGATACTTAAATTATCGGGAACTGGTTTTGCTATTTGGGATAAGTTAAGTGCGGTGGATGTGCCTAGTTTAACCATTGTAAGTGCTGGAGGTGCATATAATACGGGTGCTACTGTAAATGCAGTTTTGACAGCCAATGTAAACACTTCGACAATTTACTACACAACGGATGGTACTGATCCTACAACTGCTTCGGCTTCCGCAGTTGGAACCAAATCACTGGCAATTACAAGCAATACCACTTTGAAGGCTTTTGTTAAAAATACTGCTAATGTTAGTTCAGCCATAAAGACTGAGACCTATACTTTTAGTACGAT
>NZ_DASTTN010000271.1:0-2046 GCF_035760125.1 Flavobacterium sp. | reverse complement strand
GGCGGTATTTGTTTGAACCTAATTATGAAAATGCTCGAACCTTTTGATCTTGCCGAAATGGGTCATAATAGTATGAAAGCCATTCAGGTAATCACGGAAGCTGAAAGAAGAGCCTATGCCGACAGAAACTACTTCTTGGGCGACCCCGATTTTGTTAAACTTCCGATGAAAGAATTGCAAGATTCAACTTATTTAAAAAACAGAATGAGTAATTTTTCATTTGATAAAGCCACAAAATCTTGTGATGTTGCTCATGGTACAATTCAAGGTTATGAAAGCAAACAAACAACTCACTATTCTATTGTTGATGCCAAGGGAAATGCGGTTTCAGTAACGACAACTTTGAATGATAATTATGGTTCTAAAATCTATTGTGACGAATTGGGTTTCTTTTTAAACAATCAAATGGATGATTTTAGTGCTAAACCTGGAGTCCCAAATTTATATGGTCTGACAGGAACTGAAGCCAATAGCATTGCTCCCGAAAAAAGAATGTTGAGTTCTATGTCACCAACTATTGTTGAGAAAAGCGGAAAACTGTATATGGTAGTGGGAACTCCTGGGGGATCAACAATCATAACTTCGGTTTTACAAACTATTTTGAATGTGTATGAGTTTGATTTGAGTATGCAAGAAGCCGTCAACACTCCTCGTTTTCATCATCAATGGTTGCCAGATGAAATCGTTTTTGAACCCAATTCTTTCTCAAAATCATTATTGGAAGATTTAAAAAAGAGAGGCTATATCATCAATGAAAAAAACAACCAAATTATTGGTGAAGTTGATGCCATTTTGGTGCTTCCAAGTGGTAAATTAGAAGGCGGAGCTGACAAAAGAGGAGATAATAACGCATCTGGATATTAAAAATGAGAAAAGGTTACATTTTGTTACTATTTGTTTGTTTGAATAGTTTTTCACAAACAAGCACAACAGTCAAAGGCCTTATTACTGATAAAGCCATGGTAGTTTCGGCTCGCGAAGAAGCTTCCAAAATTGGAACTGAAATTATGCAAAAAGGTGGAAATGCTTTTGATGCTATGGTAGCCACTGAATTGGCTTTGGCGGTAGCCTATCCTTATGCAGGAAACCTTGGAGGAGGAGGATTTATGGTCTTTCGTAAAGCAAATGGTGAAGCTGGTTCTTTAGATTATAGAGAAAAAGCACCTTTGGCTGCTTCCAAGAATATGTTTCTGGACAAAGACGGAAAAGTTATTAAAGGAAAAAGCACCGAAAGCCCGCTTGCAATTGGAGTTCCCGGAACTATAGCAGGAGTTTTTGCAGTTCATAAAAAATATGGTTCAATGCCAATGTCCGAAATTTTGAAACCAGTGATTGCATTAGCTGAAAAAGGTGTAATTGTTACTCAAAAACAAGAAAAAAGACTAAATGATTACAGAGCAGCTATTATTAAAGCCAATGGAGAGAATACCAAATTCGCCACAATTTACAAGCAAAACGACACTATAAAATATCCTGTTTTGGCAGAAACATTAAAAAGAATTGCCAAAAACGGAAGAAAAGAGTTTTACACAGGACAAACAGCTAAAACCTTGGTAAAATACCTTCAACAAAAAGGTGCAATAATCACAATGGAAGATTTAGCCAAATATGAAGCTAAATGGAGAACCCCACTATCTTTTAAATACAAAGATTTGAAAGTCATTTCGATGTCGCCTCCGAGTAGTGGCGGTATTTGCTTGGCTCAAATTTTAAAAATGATTGAGCCTTACGACTTATCCAAAATGGGACATAATTCGGCAGAATCGATTCAGGTAATTGTGGAAGCCGAGCGTCGAGCTTATGCGGACAGAAGCTATTTTCTTGGTGATCCTGATTTTGTAAAAATACCTTTGAAAGGTCTGATGGACGATGAATATTTAAAAGATAGAATGTAAAGTTTTAATATAAATAAAGCAACCTTATCGTCTGAAATCAAGGAAGGAAAAGTAACTTATAATGAAAGTACAGAGACTACCCACTACTCTATTGTGGATCAATTTGGAAATGCAATAGCAGCAACTACAACTTTAAACGATGGTTATGGAT
>NZ_DASTTN010000270.1:0-3855 GCF_035760125.1 Flavobacterium sp. | reverse complement strand
GTGGGCGATGAGGGGTTCGAACCCCCGACCCCCTCGGTGTAAACGAGGTGCTCTGAACCAGCTGAGCTAATCGCCCTATTTTATTAGGTTGCTATCATTTTGTGATTGCGAGTGCAAATATAGGCTAGTTTTTCGCTTATGCAAAATATTTCTAAAGAAATTTTACTTTTTCTTTTATGAAAATATTCAGTTTGCTGGTATTTAGTGTTTTAAAAAGTAAAAAATTTGCAGTAAAAATGAGTTTGATTCGAAAAGTAGATGCTAAGAGACAGAGTTGCTAAGATTCTAAGTTGGAAAAATCCGCTTGATCAATGTAATTCGTCTCCCATTGCTCTACAGGATTAATCCTTTTTGCTGTTTTTGGTTTCAATCCAGCGCGACATGTATTTCGTACTGTTTAAAGTGTGGTGCTGTAACAATGCCCCGAAGAAATTATCCAAACGGTGTTGCGATAAGTTGGAACATAAAAATTGGACTTTGACAGCAAAATCATTTTCAAACTGTTGTTTCGAATACCGTTGATTGATAATAGCGATTCCGTTCTGTTGCGCGGCTGTCCAAAGTTTTTCGTCTTGGTACAATTGCACTGCGGCTTCTGTAAATTTCTTTGCATCATCAGTTACAAACCCATTCCAAGGCAGATTTTCCTGCATGGATTCGGCGCCTATGGTGGTTGTAATGCTAGGTGTTCCGCATTGCATGGCTTCGATCAGTTTTCCTTTTATGCCCGCGCCAAAACGCAGAGGAGCCAAAACAATTCTTGCGTTTTGCACTACTTCTTTGGCATCAATCGCACGTCCTTTGATATGGAAACCTTCTTTTGGCTGATGCAGTTGTATCACTTTTTGGGAAGGATAAGCACCATAAATGTTAAGATTGGTATCTGGCAACTGCTTTCTTAGCAAAGGCCAAATGGTTTCTTTCAGATATTGAACGGCATTCCAATTGGGTTCGTGAAGAAAGTTGCCTATAAAAACAAAGTCAGTCCTTTCCTCAAAAGAAGGAAGTTTTTCAAAAGTTTTTTCTGAAATTGGTTCTAACAAAAAAGGCAAATAATACAGCAGTTTTTCGTCTATTTTAAAAGTCATTTTCAGTAAATCCATTTCAAATTCAGAAATAATCAAAGACAGGTCACATCTCAAAATGCTGGCTATTTCTCTTTTGGCGACATCTTCTTTTAAAGTGTCAGCAGTTGTGAAATCGCGACGGGCTTTGAATGCTTTTTGTCTTGCCAATCGCAAACAATGTAAGTCTTCAGTGTCCAATATTCGTAGAGCATCTGGACAATTTTCGGCAACACGCCAACCGAATTGTTCTTCAATCATAAATCGGTCAAACAAAACAACTGTAGGATTCAGTTCTTTGACAAAAACATCAAAACTGGTACAATTCAAAGCAATTGATTTTTTGTCCACATTCAGTGAGGCCAAATCTACCATGAAATCACTGTCCATAGCAGGACTGGCAAATGTAATGGTATATCCTTGTTGCTGAAATTGGGCAATCAATTGCAATATTCGACCACCTGCAGCCGAAGAATTGGGTTCAGGCCATACAAAACCAATGATTAAAAGCGTTTGAATTTGAGTCATGGTAATTAAGATAATGTTGCAAAATAATACAATTTAGATGGTTAAAGCATTATTTTAAATGGAAAATCAAGAGGAAAAGACTAATTTTGTAGGATTAAAAATCACTTGTTATGCTTGGCTTAAAATTAGTTACAGACCCGCGTTGGGTAAATATAGTAGAAACGAATATTGAAGAAATATTGACCGATCATGCTTGGTGTGAACAAAAAGCGGCTTCAAATGCGATTAGTTTGATTACTTACAATTCAGAATTGGAAGAACTGGTGACGGAATTATTGGTCATTGCCAAAGAAGAATTGGATCACTTGCAATTGGTACATAATTTAATAAAAAGCAGAGGATTGACCTTGGGCAGAGAACGAAAAGATCATTATGTGAATGAGCTTTTCAAATTTATGAAAAAAGATGGTAGCCGGAAAGATGCTTTGGTGGATCGATTGTTGTTTTCGGCTATGATTGAGGCTAGAAGCTGTGAGCGTTTCAAAGTATTGTCTGAGAATATAAAAGATCCAGAATTAGCTAAGTTTTATAGAGATCTAATGATTTCAGAAGCGGGACACTATACCACTTTTCTTGGTTTTGCCAGAAAATATGTAGACAATTTTGATGTTGATAAGCGTTGGCAAGAATGGATTGAGTTTGAAACCTCGATTATTGTGAATTACGGTAAAAACGAAACCGTGCACGGATAAAATAGCCTTTGGACGATACATTTTGTACTTGTATTCAATTATTGCTATTTTTCTTTTTTTGAATGATGGCAAAAAAGAAGAATGTTAACTTTTAGCCCCGATAGAAGTGGAAATCCCATGCTTTTTGGCGTGGATTGAAACGGATAGCGGGACGATGTTTCCAAAAACACCAAATCTTTCTGCTCAAAAATCAATTTATTTTTTTAATTCATACCAATCACATATGGCAGCAACCAATTATAAGTCAATCTTTATTAAGATTTTAAAATATACAGGCATTACCCTTGTGGTTTTATTGGGACTGATGTTTATTACCCCTTTGATTTTTTCGGATAAGATAAAAGAGCAAGTCAAAAAAACGGCCAATGAAAGATTAAATGGAGATTTGAATTATTCTGAGGGCACGCTTTCTTTTTTTAAACATTTTCCCTCGTTAACCCTTACTCTTACTGATTTTAAGCTGAATGGTTCAGCTCCTTTTCAAAATGAAAAATTGATAACCGCCGATGACGTTGCTTTTGGTATCAATTTGAGCAGCCTTATTTTTGGAAAAACCATAAAAATTGACCAAATTTTTCTTTCCCATTCATTGATAAATATTAAAGTAAACAAAAAAGGGGAGGCCAATTATAACGTGTACATTGCCGAGAAGGAAACCGCTCCGAAAGAAGAATCGGAAACGGGAATTAAATTGGAAGAGATTGAAATTACGGACAGTAAATTGATTTATGACGATCAATCCACTAATGTTCATGTTGATGCCTTTGGGATTAATTATCTGGGAAATGGAGATTTGAGCCAAGCAATCTTTGCTTTGCACTCGAAAGCCAAAATTGAAAAACTAAATGTCATTTACGAAAACGAACCCTACTTGATGAATAAAAAAGTGGATGGGGATTTGATTACTAAAATAAACACCAATTCGCTGTCTTTCGTTTTTGAGCAAAATGACTTGTTGATTAATAAATTATTGGTTGATTTTACTGGAAAATTCGATTTTTTAAAGGATGGCTATAATATGGATTTTAGAATAAAATCCAACAAAAGTAATTTGCATGAGCTTTTTACCGCTTTTCCGCCAAAATATATCACTTGGCTTAAAGATGCCGAATTAAAAGGAAATGTTGATTTGTTGTTTACCCTTAAAGGAAAGTACATTGCGTCCCAAAATATAGCACCTGATTTAAGTTTGAATTTTAAATTAAAAGACGGATTTGTAAATTATAAAAAAAGTGCTTTTCCAGTCTCCAACTTAAATATGGATATTGCGACAAAAGTACCGTCTTTGAATCCAGAAGTTTTACAGCTGGATGCTAAAAATGTATCTTTAAATATTGGGAAAAATTATCTTAAAACGCAGTTGAAAATGAATGGGATGACCACCCCAGATATTGATTTGGCTTTGAATTCTCAAATCGATTTGGAGAAATTAAATCGCGCATTAGGAGTTTCGGATATAGAATTAAAAGGAATGCTCGTAAGTGATTTGAAAGCCAAAGGAAAATACGATCAAAAGCAAAGACTTTTTCCAAATGCAAATGGAACGTTGAATTTGAAAAATGGATTTGTAA
>NZ_DASTTN010000269.1:0-9603 GCF_035760125.1 Flavobacterium sp. | reverse complement strand
ATTTCCAGATAGTTTTTCAAACCAGTCATCCGTACCAGACTGAATATCAGGAGGTGGAGGGGGAACATAAAGAGGGTCTACAATGGAGAATCCTATAAAGTTAGCGTAGGCATCTGCCTCAACGCCAAAGTTGGCTTTGATAGCACCCTCCCCAACAAGCTGGCCATAGGAATTGGGAGTAAAACCAAATCCTAAAAGTAGCAATGTACCATAATAAAAGAGCTTTTTAATGAATGTGTTCGTCCAAAAAAAGCTCGACAAGTCTGCACAGAGACGGCAGGAAAAAGTGACGCAATTCTCTTGCACACTTTTTATCAAACTAAAAATAATGTTTTTCATAATAATTAGGTTTTAAGGCCATAATCATTAATAAGAAATCGTCAGTAGAAATTGAGGTTCCGAAAAACTGAAAGGAGTTGTTTCATATATAAAGGTTTAAAGATTTGATAATAAAAAAATACTAAAAATTTGAATGTAGGATACGTCAAGGAATCTTCATGAAAATCTTTATGAAGCACTCCATCATTGAAAGGTTATACCATTGTGGGGAACAATAATAATTGAATTCTTTTATTAACCAGATAGTTAAAGAGTAAACTTAAATGCTCAAAGTAAAATAGTTAATAATTTAAATTTTTTTAAAAAAGATAGGGTAATGTAAAAGTTTTCAGATTCAGGGAGAAAACTTACAGATAAACAAAACACTACATAAATTATTTTATGAAGTATTTCACCATCAAAAGGATATTTTATTGTAGGGAACAATAACCAATTCTTTTCTTAACCAGACCATTGCTGAAAAGCAATTTTAAAAATTCTAATTTTAAAACAATTAGCATCGAAAATTAAAAAAGTAGGACAATATAAAAGTTTTCAGATTTGGAGAGAAAACTTATAAAAACGATACTCCTCCTTAAAAATTAATTTTATGAAGTAATTCATCACCAAAGGCAATTTTGTTAAGAAAAACACAATAACAAATCCCTTCGTTAACTAAATAGGTGCTTTGTAAATAACTTAAAAATTAATCACAGTTAAAAGTAATTCATTAGTATAAATGAGGATAAAAATTAACAAAAAAAAACGATAATATTCAATTTTCATCGGCTAACTGCTTATTACCTAAGAATAGTATTATGTAAAAATAGTGATTTTAAAATATAATTTTACGTGTTAATTAGTTGATTTTTAAGTTATTAAGTGTTTTATTATTAATGTTATTTAGTAGTATTTTGTCAATCTCTAGACTTCAGAATTAAAATAGCCAATAAAATCGAATTTGAGAATAAAATAGAAGGCAAAAGTAAATTTTTCAAGAATATAAAAAATATGCAATACCTACTTGAAACTAATCATTCAGCTTAAAGAAGTTCGATAATTATTTATAGTTTGAATAAAATTTATTGTAAATATAAGTGTGGAAGTAAGTTTTTTAAAAAAGAGAAGTATTATGTGGATTTAACTATAATTTTTCTAGCAAAAGTCCTGTAGCCGTAAGTCCTGGTCCAAATGCCATTGCTACAACTTTAGTTCCTGATTTTATGGCTGGGTCATTAACAATTTCGTTAAAAATATGGGGAATTGTTGCTGATGACATGTTCCCATGAACACGTAAAACTTCATAAGACCAATGAGCTTGCTCTTTTAACAGCCCTATCTCATTTACTACATAATCAATAATTTTAGGCCCTCCGGGATGAATTGCAAAATGCATTTTAGATTTTTGCTCTTCAAGATCCACTCCTCCTTTTTTACAAAGTGTGGTCAAAAAGGATTTGATGTTTTTGCGAATAAAAACTGGAACGCGTTTAGAAAGTGTCATCAAAAAATTATACTCTCCTAGATCCCAAGACATGTCTTCTAATGAATCTGGAATGATAACTTCATGTAAAGCTAAAATACGTAAGCCTTTTTTTTCTTGTATTGCATTATCATCGATGAATGCTTTTTCTTCATATAAAGAATAGCCAATAAATCCGTCTGCAAAAAGGGAACAAATCATTGTGTTTGCTGCGGAAAACTCGATTAAATTTAAATGAGCAGACAATAATTCGGTATGAACGACATCTGCTCTTCCGTTAATTGAGCTAGCGGAAATTAAGCTACTGGCAGTACGAATGGCCGGAAAAGCGCCATAACATCCCATGTGATAGGAATGGGTTACTTGGACAGTCTCCCACTTTCTTTCAATAACCGCTTCCTGTGCCACACTAGGAGAAGAATAGCCTGAACATGTGACATGGATAAGGTTTTCGGGTCTTGTGCTCGTTTTGGAATAAAATTGGTCAAAAACATACCCCATTTTCCTTTTGAACCATTCCATTCGAACCTCAATTTTTGGACCAAAGGAATTTCCTAGTTTTACTTCAAAACCAACGGGAAAATGATATTCTAATGGTGAAGTGGTTTCCATTATGTTTTCAATAAAATCCTCGACTTCTTCAAAAATTATGCTTTGTCTACTATTAATGCTTTCGGCAGAAACGGAATACTTGTCCACCTGATCAGATATAAATTTAAAACTAACCGATTCTTCTTCCAAACTACCATTTTCTAAATTGTCTAATTTTGTAAGATTTTGAAAATGATAATATAAAAACTTAGTGTACTGATTAAGCTTTTTCTGATCAAATAATTTACCAACTAGTATGGGATGAAAATTGGAGATAATAATGCTTTTCATGACCTTTAAAATTAATAATTCAATCAAAATTAAGTTAAAAAATCATTAATTAAACGAGGTAAACTTTAGTAAAAAAAGTTAACTTTGTATGTGTTTGATTTTCAGTTATTTACATATGTTGTATTTTTGTTAAAATGTTAATAATTAGATAGTTATGAGAATTGAACTACTTATATTTAATAACCAGTTATCGATGAATAATTAAAATAAGGAAACGAGTTTTTTTAGTTGTTTTTTTTAAGTTAATTTTCAATCTTAAGCAATTGTTTTAAATTTTTAGTGAATTTAATTGGAAAAAAGTCATTCACATCGGTACGGCACTTTCATCTGTTGAACGTTCGGATTTTGGATAATGATTTTCATAATCTAGATTTTGTTCCCAGCATCCCAACGCATATTAAAAACGCAAAATTTCATTCAGAAAATTTTGTTGTAACTTCAAAGATGTTAACGTTCAATAGAGTCTCTTAAATTATTTTAAATCGCTGGTTAATCGATTAAGTTTTATCGTAAATTTGAACAATTAATCCCCGAATCATGAAGTTTTTTGCCACCCTATTATTTAGTTTTATGGTTTCTTGTGTTTTTGCCCAAGAACAAGTTTCGTTTTTTTTTGAAAGTAATAAGTTTGTTTTGCAAAAAGATGAACTATTAAAACTGAATAAATGGTTAACTGCAAATAAAGATTTAAAAGTAGTGGGAGTCTATGGTTTTTGTGATGAAGTAGGAACCGTTGGCTATAATGATACTTTGGCCAAAAAGCGAATCGATTACGTTTTTAATATCATAAAAAACAGAGTAAAGATTAGGGAAGATTTCAAAACAAGAAGTTTTGGAAAATTACATACTTTGTCTCCTATCAAATCTGAAAACAGGAAAGTTACTTTGTATTATATTTTGCCAAAAGATTTTGTAAATGAAGAAAAAATAATAACAGAAAAACAAGAAGTTATATTAGAAAGTAAAAAAACAAAAGTTAAGTTTCCTGATGTCTATGTTTATGAAAATCCAGATGGTTCTACTTTTAATATTAAGATAGATACCGTCTTTATGAAAAAAGTTAGCCTTGCTGATATTGGGGAGAAGATAAAACTGGAAAGTATGAATTTTTTTGTTGATACTTTTGCGATAATGCCACAATCCAGATCGGTAATGTTCGAATTGTTGACAGTTATGCAAAACTGTCCAGATTTAAAAATACAAATTCAAGGTCATATTTGTTGTGTTAAAAAAGATTTTCGGGATTTAAGTACCCAAAGGGCTAAAGCAATTTACAAATTTTTGGAATATAACGGTATTGAGAAAAGCAGAATGACTTTTATTGGATTCGGAAGTTCGAAACCATTATATGCTTTACCCGAAAAGACGGAAGCAGAGCGAGAAGCAAATCGTCGTGTGGAAATTGAAATTATAGCCAATTAAGAGTGAGATTTCAGGTCTTAAGAAATTAGATTTTTAGAATTTTAAAATTGCCAATGCAATTGAAATTACCGATAATATTGCCATTGAAATTTAATTGTATAATTGTTACATTAAAATTATCTTTGCCCAACATACACACAACTAAAAAATGAGTTCAGATACTTCAAAAAGATATGCACAACGTGGTGTTTCGGCATCCAAGGAAGATGTGCATAACGCCATTAAAAATATAGACAAAGGTTTATTTCCTCAAGCATTTTGTAAAATTGTTCCTGATTATTTAACACAGGACGAAGACTATTGCCTTATAATGCATGCAGACGGTGCAGGGACAAAATCATCATTGGCCTATATGTATTGGAAAGAAACAGGAGATATTTCGGTTTGGAAAGGAATCGCTCAAGATGCCTTAATCATGAACATTGATGACTTATTGTGTGTAGGAGCAACCGATAATATTTTACTTTCATCTACCATTGGAAGAAACAAAAATGTAATTCCAGGTGAAGTTTTATCTGCAATTATTAATGGAACTGAAGAACTTATAAAAGAGTTAGATTCGTTTGGAGTTACTATTCACTCAACAGGAGGAGAAACTGCAGATGTTGGGGATTTAGTAAGAACCATCATTGTAGATTCTACAGTAACGGCTAGAATGAAACGTTCCAAAGTAATCGATAATGCCAATATAAAAGCGGGTGATGTCATCGTTGGATTGGCTTCTTTTGGTCAAGCTACTTATGAAAAAGGCTATAACGGAGGAATGGGAAGCAACGGACTTACTTCTGCTCGTCATGATGTTTTCGAAAAATATTTGGCCAACAAATATCCAGAAAGTTTTGATGCGGCGGTTCCTAATGAATTGATCTATTCCGGCCAGGTAAAATTGACCGATGCCGTTGATAATTCACCTATAGATGCAGGACAACTAGTACTTTCGCCAACAAGAACTTATGCGCCTATTATCAAGAAAATTTTAGACAAATATACTTCTGCAGATGTACACGGAATGGTGCATTGCAGTGGAGGAGCACAGACAAAGATTTTACACTTTGTTCAAAATCTGCACATCATAAAAGATAATTTATTCCCAGTGCCACCTTTGTTTCAATTGATACAAGAGCAATCCAAAACTGATTGGAAAGAAATGTATCAAGTTTTCAACTGTGGACATCGTATGGAAATATACGTACCAGAAGCCATCGCTCAAGACATTATTGCTATTTCAAAATCATTCAATGTCGATGCTCAAATTGTGGGTAGAGTAGAAGCTTCTGATTCCAAAAAACTAACAATTACCAGTGAATACGGTACTTTCGAGTATTAGAAATTGTTGAATTATTTAATCTTTCAATCATTTAATTTAAAAAAATGTACGAACTACTATTTTGGAAATACTTGGAAGGCGTTTATCTGAATCATCACGAAGTGTATGAAGCAATAGATGAGGAGCAACTTGTGGAAGGCCTAGAAACACTTCCGGTTGACGTAATCCTAAATAGATTTCATACCGTTTTTTCAAAATGGGAAAAAGTCGATGAAAACAGCTGGAAAAATACTAATGGTAAAGGTGCTTTTCAAATAAGAACAACTCCACAAAGCATAAAAATAGATTGTTACGGTACCGAAGGCAAGACTATGAATTTACTCGTAGATACTATGGCCGAATTTAAATGTCCGCTTTATGATCCTCAAGTACCCGAACGTTACGACGAAATGAACGAATAGTATTTTAAGGAGCTACTCCAGCTATCTACTACAAGTCCACGTTACAAAACACCATTTTTCTAAGTCATAAAAGGAGCTTCCGTTGGTCGCTCTTTTATAACAAGAAAAATTAATGTTTTGTAGCGTGGACTTTTCGTTTCTATCTGGGCTAAGACATCTGTGTATATTTAGAAAATGGCTATGATTTGTCTTTTTTTTATAAATTAGCTCAAAAAAAAATAATGTCTGCTTCTCAATTTCCTCAAAATATAATACTCGAAGATGAAATGGTTTTGCTTCGCCCCCTTCAAGCAACCGATATCGAAAACCTATTGGATATTTCAATCAATGAACCCGAAACTTGGGAGTATTCGTTAGTTCGTGCTAACGGAAAAGAAAATCTTGAAAATTATATTCAAATTGCGCTCAAAGCAAGAGAAAATCAAACTGAATTTCCTTTTATCGTTCAGGATAAAAAGACTGGAAAATATGCTGGTAGTACGCGTTTTTACGACATCAATATGGGATTCAAAACGTTACAATTGGGATACACTTGGTATGGAAAGGATTTTAGGGGTACAGGGCTCAATAAACATTGCAAGTATCTTTTACTGCAATTTGCTTTTGAAACACTTGGAATGGAACGAGTAGAATTTCGTGCCGACAACAATAATCAGAGAAGTATTGCTGCCATGAAAAGCATTGGGTGTAAAGTTGAAGGAGTTATGCGCAATCACATGCCAACGGCGGATAGTGATGTTCGCAGGGACAGTATTGTATTGAGTATCCTTAAAAACGAATGGTTTAACGAGGTTAAAGAAAATTTAAAATCAAAATTATAATTACTTTATTCTTTGATTATTTTAATTTAGCAAATACAATAGGGCCATTTTTTCCTAGTTCATCTTCATAGATTCCTCTCAATGTGTCTCTTTGTTTGTTGAGTGTAAGGATATGTTTTCCTTTGGTTGCCCAGCCTGGGATTGCTTTTGTAACAACAACATCATAGGTAACAGCAGTGTCCTTTATTTCTCCGATACCATATTCGACCATTTTGATGCCTTTAAATTCCAGATAATGGTTCATGATGATTTTATTTCCGTCTTGGGCAATTATCACATAGCAATTTTTAAAATTACCAGAATTTACATCGGCCCACAATCCACTTATGTTTGCAGGTGAAGTTTCTGTCTTTGAAGTACATGATGATAGGAATATAAAAAGTGTCAGTATTGAAATTATTTTTTTGAACATAATTTTAGGACTTTGTATAAGGTTAATGCAAAAGGACTAATTAATTAAGATCAGAGTTTTTTTAGGAAAACTAATGTAAAATGTACTTCCTTTTCCTTCTTCACTTTCAACCCATATTTTACCTTTGTGTTTTTCGATAAATTCTTTACATAAAATCAATCCCAATCCTGTACTGGGTTCATCTTCTGTTCCAACGCGGTTGTTTCGTATATCCAATTTGAATAGGTCTTGCACCATTTTTTGATCCATCCCAATTCCTGTATCCTTAACTATAATGACAGTATTGTATAAGTCTTCTTTATCTTGAATATCAATTGATCCTCTTTTTGGTGTAAATTTTATAGCATTTAAAACAATATTGCGAATTATTGCTTGGAACATATTTTTGTCTGCAAAAAGGGTTGCAGAATTTGAAATTGTTGTAGTGATACTTATTTCTTTTTTATCGGCATTATCCTGTAATGTAATAATACTATCTAACAGAACTGATTTCAAGAGATATTCTTTTGCGACAAATGGAATTAAATCTTGCTCCATACGTGACCATTCTAATAAATTCTCCAAAAGAGCAAAAAGATTTTTGGCAGAACTTCTCATATTGACAGCAGCAAATTTTATATCATCAGTGGACATCATGTCTATGTCTTCAGCCATTAACTCTGTTAAACCTAAAAAACCATTGAACGGTCCTCTTAAATCGTGAGCTATAATGGAATAAAATTTGTCTTTTTGGGAATTTATATTCGAAATTAATATGTTTTTTTCTTTGAGTAATAAGTTGTTTCTTCTTTTAGAATTATAGAGGAACAAGAATAAGCCCAATAAGGCAGCAACAGCAGTAGATACCGTAATTAATAAATATACTTTTCGCGAATCGCTATTTATTCTAAGGGTCTGAATCTCTATTTGTTTATCTCTTAAATCTATTTCTCTTTGAAATTCAAGATTGGCTAATTTTTTTTCACTTTCTTTCGAAAATATAGAGTCCTTGATGAGAGAATATTTTTCAAAACATTCTAAAGCTGCTTCATAATTGCCTTTCGATTTATTTACTTTGGAAAGATAGAAATAGGTTTCTTGAATGTCTTTTAAAGATTTGTATTTCTCAAAAATTTTTAAAGCATTTTGGAATAAATAGATAGATTTATCAATAAGTATTTTTTTATCCTTTTTATATTTTTCATCTTGCGACATTAAGTAACAAGCTCTTGCTAGATCATATGTATTATAATTATTGTAAAGGTTTGAATGATCATTATAAGTTGTGATTGATTTATTTAAAATTTGGATGCCTTTTTCATAATTTTTTAAGTTGACATAACAAATGCCTATATTGGAAAGATTTAAACCAATTCCTTCTGTGTCGTCAAGTTTTTTATTTATTATTAAGGCTTTGTAAAAATAGTTTAATGCTTTTCGATATTCTTTTTTTTGGAGATAGACATCACCGATATTATTTAAAAGCAAAGAGATATTTCTTTCTTTTTTGGATTGATAGCTTAATTTTAGCGCTTTGTTATAAAAAACAAGCCCTTGTTTATAATTTTTGAGGTCAATATAAATTAATCCAATGTTATTGTAAGCTGTGGTTAGGCTTTTGACATCATTTAAATTTTCATAGATTGCAAGTGCTTTATAAAGGTTTTTCAAAGCATGGGCAAAGTCTGATTTTATTTCATAAGCGGTACCTAAATTTCCATAGGTATCACCAATTCGTTTTTCATTTTTTGTTTTTTGAGCATAAAAAAGCGCTTTTTTGGCATAGTTTATTGCTTCATCGGGTCCGATATATTCCGAGTAAGAGGAAAGTTTTGTTAGTAAAACTGTTTTGTCCGAGTCGCTTTTTGTTTGATTTAAAGCTGTTTTTAACGAGTCAATGGTCTTATAAATAGGATTCTGAGCTTGTATTGGGACTAGGGAAAAGATAAAAAAAAGTAATAATAGAGTAGTTTTTTGAATCATTTAGGGTGGTATTTTTTTCAAAAATACACTAATTTATGTAATGGCATGTGGAAAACTAAAATAAAAAGTGGTGCCTTTATTTACTTCACTTTCTACCCAAATTTTTCCATTATGTTTCTCTACAAATTCTTTGCACAATATCAATCCCAATCCAGTACTGGGCTCGTTTTCGGTTCCATTTCTATTGGTTCTAACATCAAGTTTAAATAAATTATTGAGTATTTTGGTATCCATTCCGATTCCGGTATCAGTTATTGAAACGACAGTATTTTTTGAATCTTCTCGTGCTTCAATTTTTATGGTTCCATCTCTTGGAGTAAACTTCACTGCATTGGATAATACGTTTCGAATAACCGATTGCAGAATATGATGATCAGCATAAATGGTAATATCTTCTGATATTGTTGTTTGAATTTTAAGTCTTTTTTTATTTGCTTCGTCTTGTAGCGCGCTAATACTTTCTTTTACTAAAGGAAGAAGTTTGCTTTTTTGAGGGTAAAAAGGAATTAAACCCTGTTCCATTCTTGACCATTCCAGCAAGTTCTCCAATAATCGATTCAAATTGACCGCAGAGC